>JASHYD010000952.1 GCA_030043175.1 Xanthobacteraceae bacterium
CAAAGACCGGCCGCTCTGCGAAGCGCGCGAAGACGAAATCGCGCACTCTATGCGTAGACCGCTGGCGAACACGCTGGTCCGTTCTTTCCGCGCGCGGCTCATCGCTACATAGAGAGGGCAGCAATCCCTCACCATCGCTCAGACTGACGCGCTGAGACATCTTAGCCGGCGGTATGCCTGATCCCGGCCCGGCCTGAACTTCGATCTGAAAGGCCTCCGCTCTATGCCTGCTCTGGGTCCAGGCTGTGTAGAAACGTGCACGATTGTCATCTTGATTGCGTGCGGGATGGCGCGGGCGAGGATTTGGCGAATCGGCGCTGCGAAAGTTCGAGAATCGAGCGCCGCGCGCTTTGACGACATCCTGAGATAGTGTGGACGAGCTGATTTGGGCGCGCCCAACACCTCAGGCCGGCATGGCGGCCATCAATCCGCCAACGCCCAGAATCTGCATCACCCGCTTCATGTTGTAGGCCAGCACGTGCAGCGCCATTTCGCTGGCCACTTTCGGCAGCCTTCTCATTTGGAAGTGCGTGGCCCCCATCCACGCCTTGATGGTCCCGAACGGATGCTCCACGGTCTGCCGACGCACGCGCATCTTGTCCGGGTTGCGGTCGAGCCGATCCCGCACCGTCTCGAGAACGGCCTCGTGCTCCCAGCGCGATATCCGGCGTTCCTTGCCGGGTGTGCACTGAGCCTTCAGAGCGCACGTCTGACAAGCCGTCGTCCAGTAGCGGCGCAGCGTCTTGCCGTCCTCCTCGTTGGTGTAGCGGTAGGTCAGCGACTCGCCGGCGGGGCAACGATAGATATCGTCTGCTGCAACATAAATGAAGTCCTGCTTGCCGAAGCGGCCTGCAGCTTTGGCGCTCGAAGTCATCGGCTTCGGTAACGTGACCGTAATGCCGATAATCTCGCAGGCCAGGATTTCCTGGCCGTCGTAATATCCACGATCAGCCACGACATCCAGGGTCTCGGCTCCGATCTCGACTCGCGCCTGCTCGGCCATGTTCGACAGTTGGCTGCGATCCGTCCCGATGTTGGTCACCTCGTGGGCAACGATGAGATGATGCGTCGTATCCACGGCGCTTTGCACATTGTAGCCGACAATCCCGCTGCCTTTGCCGCTGGTCGCCATCGAGCGCGCATCGGGATCTGACAGAGAGATCTGCTTGTCCTCGCTTGCCATCATCCGAGCATTCAGTGCGTTGAGGCGGCCTATTTCCTCGCGCAACTTCGCGATCTTCTCCTTGAGCCGCGTGGTCTTAGCTTCCGGCACCGTCGGACCCTGGTGATCGGCTGTGTCAAGCTGCGACAGATAGCGGGCGATGCTCTCATCGATCTGTTCCAGGCGCGGCTTCATCTTGGCCTCGGTGAAGTTCTTGTCGCGGTTGTTCACAGCCTTGAACTTGCTGCCGTCGATAGCCACGTTGGTGTCACCAAAGAGGCCGAGGCGACGGCATAGCAGAACGAACGCGCGACAGACTTTACGGATTGCCTCGCCGTTGTCCTTGCGGAAATCCGCAATGGTCTTGAAGTCCGGCATCAAATGGCCGGTCAACCACACCAGCTCAACATTGCGCTGGCACTCCCGCTCAAGCCGCCGGCTCGACTGAACGCGATTGAAATATCCGTAAATATAGATCTTCAACAGCGTGGCAGGATGATACGCCGGCCGGCCCGTTGCCAGAGGAGCAACGCCGTCAAAGCCGAGCTTGGCGAGATCCAGCCCATCGACAAAAACATCGATCGCCCGCACCGGATTGTCCTCGCCCACATACTCATCCAGCACCGCGGGAAACAACGTGCTCTGCTGACGATCCGTCCCTTCAACAAACCGCTTCATCCGATCCCCCGTAAAACCAGGGGGAATCTTATTGTGCGAATCACCCCAGACAGAAGCGTTTCATACAGCCTGGGTCAAGGACTGCCGTTGCGGCTACGTCGGCAGCACGTCCGGTGTGCCCCAGATTGCTGGCGACCCGTCGCGTCGCTCAACGCGGCAGCCTTGGGCCAATTCCGGACTCAATGCACCGCAGCAGGTACGGGCTCAGTACCTTATTCGATCACGTCATCGGCGAGCGCGAACATCGTCGGTGGAATATCGAGCCCGAGCGCCCTTGCGGTCTTGAGATTGATCACGAACTCGAACTTAGTCGGCAACATGACGGGGAGGTCCGCTGGCTTATCGCCATTGAGAACTCGGCCGACACTGCGCCGACAGAGCGATTAGCCGATTGCGCCGTGGATTGTAGGACGGATTAGCCGCCACCAGCACCGCCTTTACCTGTTGTCCGGCAAGACTGGCGAGCCACCACCCATCGGTCATTAAGCTGCAGCTTTATCAGAGAGATTTCAAGACTATTGCTGAATGCGTTGGGGTTCAGCTTCTATGCTCTTCATAATAGAGCGAAGCGAAGAGAACTGCTCGTTAATTACAAGAAGCTCAAACATTAATTGCTCGAATTTCTCTACTTGTTCTTGCGCTAGCTTTCGGTGTGTCGGGGACGCCTCGGAGCTGCGTAGAATCTCATCGCGCGTTCGACGCGCTACTTCAATTGCGTTCTTCAATTCTCGTCGTCGCAACCAAATCACGGCCTTCAACGTGCAGAATGCCCAAGCGGCTCCTATCACGATTGCTGCAGTCGGACATAAGTAGACGGCAAATTGTCTTAAAGTATCGTGTCCCTCGGGAATCTGATTTGCTAGAGCGAGAAGCAACGTCCCTGCGCTGGCACCGGCAATTCCAGAAGGCGCGACCTGCTGAATCGGCGAAGTCAAGAGCCATCCCCCAACTTCGAGCTCTCGGTCTCTTTTTTTCTTTCTTATATCTCTCTAAGAGATTGGTGAGCTTCTCAAGCTCCTCTTGGTCGATCTTGGAAGGATCGAAGTCAACTCGTTGATTTCCAATGTTTATGGAGAGCTGGTATTTGCCCTTGCGGCGCAACATCCGGTAAAGACCACGAATACCATCAAGTGTCAGCCATGCGGCGAACAAGAGACCCACAAGACCAAATGTTGCGCCCCAATCCATCGAAGTGCCGAAGCTTAAGGAGTTCTTCTTTGAAACCGTACCTGTTTAAGTGCAGAATGCAACCGTCAGCAAGGGGATTATTGCGCTGCGAAATTTCAGTCTGGGCTGAGGACCGCAATGGTCGGGTAGGATCGAGGCGCGGATCGGGCTTCGAATGATGCCGACGGTTGGGATAGAGATCGAGCGCGCCCCGCTGTAGGTGAGGGGTTTCCGGTCCTGCTCTTTCGATTGCAGGGCGGGTTCACAGTCTC
>JASHYD010000953.1 GCA_030043175.1 Xanthobacteraceae bacterium
AAATCCGTGGAACCGCGCCAAACCATTATGGAATACAATCGGTCCCGGCGGGACATGGGAAGCGTATCCGGTCCATCTGCCGAGTTTGGCAATGATCCAGTGCGCTAGGGTTGAAGGGTGGCCGGGACGTCATCCTCCTGTTAAAAATTTCAACGACATCCGGAAGGTCTACAGGATGCACCGCATCGTTTGTTGCCCAATTCTTTATCCATTCTATCGGCCGACCAAAAATGGTCGGAGAGTTGGCGATTGACGGTTTCGATTTCACCTTTCGGGGCCAAGATCGCGACTAATTATAAACCGGCAATCCCCGTCAATTGCTGAACGTGACCACCGCTCGATTTCACACGCGCAGCGCTTCCGCAGTGCCTTTGAGCTCCGTCTTGCCGAACACGAAAGCGACACGTTGAGTCCGGTCTTTCCGGTTACCGCGCCGATGAGCTGGGAAACACGGGTCCCGTCTTTCCGATACGCGCGATTGTCCTTCTGATGACGTACGAGCTAGCGGCCACTGTTCAGTGCTGAGTATCTGATCGAATTGAACGAAGAGACCCATGAGCAAGCGTGTTGCCATTTTCTCTGACGAAGCAGTCGATCACCTCACCATTCGGGGCTCATCGATGCCCACGCACGCGACGCCAATCGTCGCGATGCGAAAGGTCGGATGGCTCATTTTACCTCAGAACCAGTTAACGCCCCTCACAATCGCTCACGATATGCCGCTTTTCCCCTGTTTGTAAACTAATGTTCAGGTCTGCGAAACCATCACGATATTCGCCGCGACTTGCGTGGGATAGCCCGCGGCGTTTCAAGCCATCAAATTGCGTCTCATGAGGGCTTCGACGGCGAGTTCAAGTAAGAGGGCCGCTTAGCGATTTAGCAAGTCTTGCCGACCCGCATTGGAACAATTGCGCTCTCAGCATACGGCAGCAACAAATGGCGCGTGGATTGTCTGTTCGCATGAACTCGTGAAGCTCATCACCATGGCGTCGAACAGACTTTAATCAAAAGTTGGGTTGGAGGGCCCGGCGATGCACGGAAACAGACCCGCAACACGGGACAACACGGGAGACTGTGCGATGGGTAAACGGGTGGCCAATGTATTGGTCGAGACGCTGCAGGCAGCCGGCGTAAAGAGGTGTTACGGAATCGTCGGCGACACGCTTAACCGCATCGCCCACGCCATTCACGAAAGCAAGATCGAGTGGGTCCATATGCGCCATGAAGAGGCGGGCGCCTTCGCGGCGAGCGCGGAAGGGCAGTTCACCGGGGAACTCGTGGCCTGTGCCGGTTCGTGTGGCCCCGGCAGCCTTCACTTCATCAACGGCCTCTACGAAGCCAATCGCAATCGTGCGCCGGTCGTCCTGATCGCAACCCAAGTGATACGGGCGGACATCGGCTTCAACATGATTGAGGAAGTCGATTTCGCACAAGTGTACAAGGACTGCAGCGTCTTTTGCGAGATGATCCTGACGCCGGAACAGGCCCGGCGCAAGACGGTCGCGGCCTGTCAGGCCGCGCTGACCAAGCGTGGCGTTGCGGTATTGGTCGTGCCGGCGGATATCTCCAATGCGGCCGCGCACGACGAACGGCCGTATACTGTCCATGCCCGACGGCCCATTGTTCGCCCAAGTGATGCTGACCTCGACGAAATCGCGGCCATCCTCAACAAAAGCGATGCAATCACGATTTACGCAGGTGCCGGGTGTGCCGGCGCGCACGACGAGGTGGTCGCCACGGCCGCGCGACTGAAAGCGCCGATGGCCCACACTTCGCGGGGCAAGGACTTCGTGGCGCACGACAACCGTTACAATGTCGGCATGACCGGCATGATCGGCGGAGCCGCCGGCTATCATGCGATCTTGGACTGTGACGTGCTGCTCCAACTCGGCGCAGATTTTGCGTGGCCCCAATTCTATCCCGATCGGGCGAAGATCGTTCAGATTGACCTCGATCCCACACATATCGGTCACCGTCATCCCGTTGCGCTCGGCGTCGTCGGCAGCATCAAGGAGAGCTTGCAGGCTTTGCTGCCGCGCTTGCAGCAACATGATTCGGGTAGCTTCCTCGCGTCTCATGTGAGGCGCCATCAGATGGACGTGGATTCGGCGAGCGCGGAAGCTGCGGGTCCCGACTCCACCATCTCCGGCACCTACCTGACCAAGCTCATCAACAAGCACGCAGCCAAGGATGCGTTGTTTACTGCGGACGACGGTACCGCATTGGTTTGGGCGCTGCGCCACCTCGAAACCTTCGGCAAGCGCCGGACCTTCTCCAGCCTGCTGCACGGGACCATGGCGAGCGGGATGCCATCGGCAATCGGGCTGCAAAAGTGCCAGCCCGGCCGGCAGGTGGTGTGCATGGCAGGCGACGGAGGGTTCGCCATGTTGCTTGGTGAGCTGTTGACCGTCGTCCAGGAGAAGGTGCCGATCAAGATCGTCGTATTCAACAACGGCAAGCTCGGATTTATCGACATCGAACAGAAGTCGGCCGGCTTGATACCGACGTACACGGACCTGACGAACCCCGACTTCGGCGAGGTCGCGAAGGCGATTGGACTTTGGGGGCACAGCGTCGCGAAGGCAGGTGGGCTTGAGGAGGCGGTCAAGATTTGGCTCGCACAGCCCGGTCCGGCGCTTCTGGATGTCAAAGTGAATCCGATGCAGTTAGTGATGCCGCCGTCGCCCTTCGTGTCGCCGGAAGCCGTGGTCGGGATGGGGATCTACACCGCCAAAGCAGTGCTCGAGGGCAAGGGCCGCGACGTTTGGGAAATGGTGGTGGAAAACGTCTGACGATGTCAGACGCACCAGAAAGTCCAATGCACGCGCCTACCCAAGCTAGGAGTCGATCATGATCATCGCGAGCATTGATGACTATCGCAAACAATGCAAGGCGAGGCTTCCCAGATTCTTGTGCGACTACATCGACGGCGGTTCTTCCGGGAGAACACGCTGCGTGCGAATAGCGCAGACCTGCAAGCGACACTTCTGCGCCGGCGTGTGTTGGTGGACGAATCGCATCTCAACTTGTCGATCAACGATCAAGAACTGTCGCTTCCGATCATCCTCGGACCCGTCGGTATGGCCGGGATGTATTCGAACCGCGGCGAAGTCAAAGCAGCCAAATTGAAGGGCATTCTCGATCCCGAAGATCGCAGGCGCGCGGTCCAGACAAATATCGACGCGATTCTTGTGTCGAACCACGGCGGCAGGCGGACTCGGGTTCGACACCAGGAATCTTGGGACAGCTCGTAAACCAACGTTCAGTGCGGCGAAACAAGGATAGTATCTCCGACGACCAGCGTGCAATGGGATCGCGGCCGTCGAAAATGATAAAACTCCAACGCCCCAAAAAGGAAAAATGCAAATGCTCGACACCCCAGCCACCTTCCGCTCGCAAGATCAAGAACATGGCAGCACCCTCAAGGGGTTCACCGTCCCTCTCACGCCCGGCGGAAAATCCAGCCTGGCGTCGCCGCCACCCTGGCACTATTCGAGCGATTGCATCGCCGTTGAGTACTGCGCCGATCCGGACGCGATCGAGGCGGTGCTCCCACCCGGTCTCGCCCGAGATGAAAAATCCGGTGGGCGCGCGTTTTGGTGGTTCCTCGACTGGCAGTTCACCGGGGCCAACGACGAACTGACTGACCCTGCGCGTTATCAATATCGCGAGTCTTTCGTCCTCGTTGAAGCGATTTTCGACGGCACGCCGGTCAATTATTGCCCCTATATCTTCGTCGACAACGACGCGGGGATCGCCAGAGGCTGGGCGCAGGGTTACCCGAAGAAATTGGGCAGCATTTTCCAGACGCGGAGCTTCTCTGCACCTGGCCCCGCCGCGGCGCCACTTGCTAAAGGAAGTCGCTTCGGCGCCAGTCTAGCTGCACATGGAGAGAGATTAGCGACCGCCCGAATCCAGATCGAGCAGCGAGTCGCGGATCCTTCGACGGTTTTCAATCGCCCTACAACAATGCGCCGGTACTTCCCCCAGCTTGCCAAGGACGGTCAGCACAAGCCACCAGTGAACGAGCTGACGCTGTCGCTCACCGATAATCTCAACATCGTCGACGTGTGGGCCGGGACGGCCGAGCTGCGCGTCCCCGAAGTCGAGGGCGAAGATTTGCACTTACTCGCCCCGCTGCGGGTGGGCCGCGGCTATCGCCTTGGGATGTCGTACTCCGTCACGGATCTCCGCATTCTGAAGAATTATGCGGCTTAGGGTCCAGACTCAATTCCTACATCCAGAAGACGAGCGCCGCAACGAGACACACGGTCGAGAAGTAGTTTCTGGCGAGTTTATCGTATCGAGTGGCGATGCGCCGGAAATCCTTTAATCGACAATAAAAACGCTCAACAACATTTCTCCCCTTGTACGCCTCCTTGTCGTGACGGATGCGCTTCTTGCGATTCGCCCGGCCCGGGATCACTGGTTTGACTCCGGCCGTCCGGAGGGCTTTGCGGAATGCGTTGCTATCGTAGGCCTTGTCGCCGAGCAATTTCTCGATGCCACCTGCCATCAGGTTCATGCACTCCGGCGCTACCGTGCAGTCGGCGACGTTGCCCGGCGTCAGGATGAGCACGTACGGCCGACAGGACTCGTCGACAAGCGCATGGATCTTCGAGTTTCGACCACCCCTCGTGACGCCGATCCCCTGTTCCGAGGCCCCCCTTTTCCGCCGCCTGCGCAGCGGTGTGCTTTAACATGGGTGCTGTCCAGTGCCGCTTGCTTGGGCGTTTCAGGCGGGTCTGCTACCGTCTCGAAAATCTTCTGCCAAATCCCGCGTCCGCTCCAGCGATTGAACCGATTATACACTGTCTTATGCGGGCCATACTCCGGAGGACAGTCTTGCCACCGACATCCCGTCTTGATGACGTGGATGATCCCGCTCAAGATCAGTCGATTGTTCTGCGGCTTCGGGCCGGGACGGTTCATCGGAATAACAGCCACGATGGGCGTCACAAAATTTTTTCCGCTGCACGGAAAGCGGCCAGGTGTGGTCCGTCCACGAGATGGCAGAGTGCTCACCCGTTAGACGGGTTCCTCCTTGCTAAGTGTTGCATTAGGGTTCCGGATAGCTTGGCGAGGGACCCATGACCACCGGCTTTGAGGTGTAAAAGAGGGGGCTACGGCGGTGACGGGTTGGCTTTGCATGGTGGCCCCAGATTGGCTAAGCCGCACCGAGCGAGCAATCACACAACCCAGGTTGCTCACTTTGAGCCGCGGCGACACGCGCCCCAGCACCGATCGGCTTTTTGCCGCTTATCAGAAGCGCCACAGATAGGGCACCTAGCATTACCAGATGCTCCCCATTCCAGCCACATGAACGGATACATGACTAAGCTCAGCACGGGCACAGAAAACACGATAATCAGAGGCATCGCAGCGCCCACTTCGATCGGATGGACGCCAGAGAACGCCGCGATGCAAGCGATTTCCAGCGCGAACGCGCCGATCATTGTGATGCCGCCCACCAGTATCCAGTTGATTTTCATCGGCGTTCAGTTGGGGGCGTGATCACCCTCGCTTAAAAAATCGAGAAAGCCCAGCACCCCCGGCCGAGCTGCAAAAGAGGGGGATGTAGATACAATCGTGGTACGGCAATAGCCTTGACGTAGATCAAGGCGGCGGCTCGATGTTGAGCAAAGCCAGGACTCGACAAGTCGATTAATGCGAGCAAAGCCAGGACCCGACAAGTCGATTAAATGCGGGTGCCGGCGCCGGGGAAGCAAATTGCCACTGACAAAACAGGAGAGCATCAATGGGGTGACCGCTAATCGGCAAGACCGCCACGTCGGGCGCGGAACGCCAACGCATGGAACGCCGACTGGCTGGAGTTGGAAATACTGTCACTGACATTGCCGCCCGCATCCGGGCGTTGGAACAGCAAGTTGCCGAGCTACGCGCCCAGTCAACACATAACCTTTCATTTCCTCTAATGCAAGGTGCTAACATGAAGATACGCATGGTCGTTGAGTATGACAATGATGCTAAGATTGATCCAAGTGATACCGCTATAGTGGAGAAAATGCTGGAGCAAGAAAAGCAATACTGGATTCATCATGGTCTTGATATTAACTACGCATTGGCAGTAGGCGGAACAGTAACATTCGAGTTAGTGAAATGAAAAACAATTCATCATTATAGCGGGCCTATTAGTTTGCCTACTTGCGGTATCGTTGAACAATCTTGCCGCCTTTTACGTACGACAGCGCAACCTCGCAGATGCCGAGCCCTTATTCAAGCGGTCACTGGCGATACAGGTGAAAATATTAGGTCCCGATCATCCCGATGTCGCTCTATCACTTTTCAATCTTGGCATCATTTACAGGGACCAAGGTCGTTATTCGGAAGCGGAACCCTTGTTCAAGCGTTCGTTGGCGATCCGAGAAAAGACACTTGGTATCGACCACCCAGATGTCGCAAGCGTTTTAGTGGGTCTTGCTGAGCAGTACGCCACAGCAGGTCGGTACGCCGACGCCGAGCCCTTGTTCGAACGGTCACTGGCGATACAGGAAAAAATATTAGGTCCCGATCATCCCAACGTTGCGTTGACTATGAATAGCTTGGCTACGCTTTACGGAACTCAAGGTCGTGACGCCGAAGCTGAGCCTTTGTTCAAGCAGTCATTGGCGATCGGGGAAAGGGCTCTGGGTCACGACCATCCCGATGTTGCTAATTGGCTTAATAATTTTGCAGCTTTCTACATAAGACAACTTCGCTATACTGATGCCGAACGCCTTGACAAGGAAGTACTGGCGATACGTGAAAGCACTTTTGGCCCAAATCATCCAGCCGTGGCCGAGTCTTTGAATAATCTTGCTATGTTGTACTTGCTTGAAAATCGATACGCCGATGCATTGCGGCTGGTCAGAACTGCCACGGAAAGAGGTTTCGAACGAAAGTGGGTTTCTCTCAGCGCTCTTAGTTGGGCAGCCTACCAATCTATCATCAAG
>JASHYD010000954.1 GCA_030043175.1 Xanthobacteraceae bacterium
CTGTAGCAATGAGCCGGCGAGGCAACTTTGCCCCAACCACCCGCATCGATTACCTCGTCCGCAGCACCAGCGCTGCAGGACATCGTTCCGACCATCAAGGCGCGGCACGCGTCGAAGGCTACTCCCGATCGACCCCGAGGAGGGCAAGTGCTTTCGGGACATGCTCGGTGTGTTCACCGAATTCGAGACGAGCCTCAAGCGAGAACGCCACTTGGAAAGGTATCGCCACCGATCCCGGCTCCTAAAGGCCCGCGTGGCCGCTGTTGGGCCAACGTGACCGGGAAGGTGGTCCCTGATCCAGCATTTATCCCGGCATCCTGGCGCGAACTTCTGGAGCGCATGCCCGGTAAATCCAAACGCCTCGAACAGCCGCTTGAATTCGTTCGCACTCTTTGCGCTCGGGGGACCGCGGTTCACCTCGCGACGTCTTCCGAGCAGCACGGTATGCTCTCGATTCCCGCATCAATCGAGACGGCGCAGTCCTTCGCCAAGCACGGCGTTACCGATGTTGCGGCCAGCATCCAGGACGATGGCGCATGCCCGTTCATCTGCGGGATCCGTCTTCAACGGCAATTCAAGGGATGAAGCTTGCGGTGTGCTTGCGCGGCATAGCTCAAGAAACTACCAGGAGGTTCGCACGTCTTCAAGCGGCGTGTAGGAAATCGCCCTTCCGGGCGCTCCAAACCCCCGATATGAATGCCGGGGCACGTCGCGCTTTTTTGGTCGTTTTCTTCTGCTGGTCCTCGGCGGCGGATATAGCGCGATACTAAAACGTCACTGTCTTCCCACTCAGCATGCCAGAACGCACTTCACGTTTGGTCGAGAGCTCACTGCCTTCCTTTCACGAAACTGATCTGACAGTGGCATATTTTCGGCAGGGAGGACATATTTTCGGCGGATCACGATGTGGTCGTGATGTGACCTAAAGGTGCTCTTCTCGGATTGGTCCGTTCATGCTGATACTTCCCAACGTGCTGCGACAACTGACTATTTCCGCACCTCCGCTCGAGATTGACGAAGACATCGTATTTGTCAGGGGCATTTTGCGACGCTTGAGAGTCGATGCTTGTTCATCGTGAAGTCATGTTCGTCGCGTTAGCGAACCAAGAGTGTTGATTTTATATCCTGGGTATGACGAACTTTTGTCCTCTCCTCGGCAGAGCATAGGAAATCTCACGTTGCCAATATGACCACCAATTAATCGACTTATTTGTCATGAAAATACTTCATTATGAAGACTGACATTTTCGTAAGTTGATTGTATTAAGCTTATTGTCTAGTGGTCCTCGCGGGTCGCGAGGCGGTTTCACCCCTGAACTTTTCTTATGAAAGGACGGCTGCTTTGAGGGGCGGCGACCCGTCCGGCTTCCATGTGGCGAACCTCCAGGAATGACGCATTGGCCACGCCCGGCCGACGCTTTAATCAAAGTGGAGAGGAGATGGAGAGACATGATTGAGTTCCCTCGATGTACGTTCGTCGCTATCGCGACTGCGCTCCCCCTGCTGGCTGCCGGAGCGGCGGCCGCGGACGATCAACAGACGGTGTACGTCCTTACCAATTTGGTGTCGAACACGCAGAACCTTGTCCAACCGTTGGACCCGCAACTGCAGAACGCGTGGGGGGTGGCGAATGCGCCGGGGGGGCCACTGTGGGTTTCAGATAACAATGATGGCCTTTCCACGCTCTATGACGGCAATGGGGTGAAGCAGGGTTTGGTCGTCACAATCCCGTTGCCCCCCGGGCAAACGTCGCCTCCTGCAGCGGCCCCGACCGGGCTGGTATGGAATCCCACCACGGGCTTCACCTTCACGGTGGGCTCGACGACCGTCCCGGCGACCTTCATTTTCGATTCGGAGAACGGGACGATTGTGGCTTGGAACCCGGCCGTTGATCCGATCACCGCCGGACAGTCGACGGCGACGATCGTCGTCAACAACTCTGCAACAGGCGCCGTCTACAAAGGCCTCGCCTTTGGCACCAACGTGCATGGCAATTTCCTGTTCGCGACAAATCTTAATGCGGGCACGGTCGAAGTTTATGACAAGACCTTTGCCCGCACGACGCTCGACGGAAACTTCAGCGATCCGGATATACCGGCCGGCTTCGCGCCATTCGGCATCACCAACATCGATAACAATCTCTACGTAACCTACGCCAAGCAGAATGGGCAGAAGAACGATGTCGTTCCCGGCGCGGGGCTCGGCTTCGTCGACGTCTTCACCACGGATGGCGTCCTTATCAAGCGCTTCGCTTCACGCGGCGTGCTCAACGCGCCCTGGGGCGTCGTGCGGGCAACTCAGAATTTCGGCGAGTTCAGCGGCGCCATTTTGATCGGGAATTTCGGCCAGGGGGGTAATTTCGCTGGCTGGATCAATGCGTTCGACGGCGGCAACGATAATGAGTTCCTGGGCTCGCTTCGCGGCGCAACGGGTAAACCAATCGCCATTGACGGGCCGTGGTCGCTCGTGTTCGGCACGTTCCTCAACTCCGAGGCCGACACTCTCTATTTCACGGCCGGCCCGAACCAACAGACGAATGGGCTGTTCGGCAAGATCGTGGCGCAGCCGCAACAGCAGAATGCCCAAGGGGCGCAGTGACCCCGATTACGGCCCTGCTGCCTAGTGCAGGGGGGCCCACGAATCTCGGTTCGCTGCGACGCTCGACGGCGATCGTGAAAGTTTTGGCTTTGATCTGCGCTGCAAGCAGATGCGATCGCCGGCAATCTCGCGGTTCGGCGTCATAGGCGCTGCGATCGCCTATCGGGCTGGGGCGGGCTTGTGCCGCTCCAGTTCAACCAGGTAACGGCCACGCAGGTCATCCGGCAGGAAAGCCGCGGTGAAGCTGTTGTGGGCCATCTCCCACAGCGCGTAATCGCTCATGCCGAGGTTTTCCTGAATTGCCGCGAAGTTCGCATTGACGTAGCCGCCAAAATAGGGCGGATCATCGGAGTTCACCGTGACGCACACGCCCGCCTCGTGCAGACGGCGAATGTTATGCGAGGCGAGATCCGGAAACACGTTAAGCATGCAGTTAGAGAGCGGACACACGGTCAGTGGCGTGCCGCGGTCGGCGAGCTCGGCCACCAGATTGGGATCTGCCTCGCAGCGCACGCCATGATCGATCCGCTCGCATTGCAGGGTATGCAGCGCGTCGCGCACATAATCAGCGCTCCCCTCCTCGCCCGCATGGGCCATGGTGTGCCAGCCACACGCACTGCGCGCCATGTCATACGCGCGGCGGAACTTTGACGGAGGATTGCCGATCTCGGCGCCGCCCATGCCGAGCCCGATGATGCGGTCGCGCCAAGGTTTCACGGCTTCGATCATGACAAGCGCATCACTCTCGTCGAACTGGCGCTGAATGCTCACGATCAGCCCACCGGTTATTCCGTGCCTGTCGCGCGCGTCATCGATGGCGGCGAGGATATTCTCGATCACCGGCTCGATGGCGATGCCGCGGCGCAGATGCGCCTGCGGACTGATGAAGACCTCTGCATGGCGCACGTTGTCGCGCGCCGCGCGCGCAAAATAGACTGCGGTCATTTCGTAGAAATCAGCACCGCTCTGCAGCACTGTCAGCCCGAGATAATAGAGGTTGAGGAAGGCGTGCAGATCGGCAAACTGATAGGCGCACCGCAGCTGCGTTGCGTTGACATAAGGCAGACGCACGCCATTGCGGGCGGCAAGCGACAGCATGGTTTCAGGCTCGAGCGATCCCTCAAGATGCATGTGCAGCTCGGCCTTGGGCAAGCCGGCAATGAAGGGAGAAATAATCGGTCCGGTCATGGGATGCCGCACCTGCTCAAATTTTCGCCAGAATGCCGGCTCCTCGCCGGCTCCGCCCGAACCCTTTCCTGGGCGAAGGTGCCCACCAGAAGAGCTCCATTTTTCAGTGAGATATAGCTCATGTTCCCGATTTTGTGAAATGGGACGCCGTTTGCTCAACGAGGCCTGAAGAGGTATGACGAGAATCTGCCAATGTCTTGCCAAGAACAAGGGGAGGAGTCATGCGTTGCGCCCTCAAGAAATCCGCGCTTCTCGCCGCCGCGATGCTTGCGCTGGCAGCGGCGCAAGCCTCCTCCGAGGCCATCGCCCAGGACAAGCGGCTCAAGAAGGTGCGCATCGTCGTCGGCACGTCCCTTCTCAATGTCGGCTACCCGATGCTCACGCTGCCCGGTCCGCTCGGCTACTGGAAAGCAGAAGGCTATGAGGTCGAGGTGCTGCCGGTCGGCGCTTCGCTGCAGGCGATCCAGCAGATCGTGGCCGGCAACGCCGATTTTGCGGAGGTCAACGCCAGCGTGATCGTGCAAGTGAACGCCAGGAACGGCCTGCCGGTGCGCCTCTTGTCGGTGAATGGCGTGATCGACTGGTCCGTCGCCGTCAACGCCGATGGTCCGATCAAATCGGCGAAGGATCTGAAAGGAAAGACGGTCGGCGTGTTCAGCCTGGCGACCGGCGGCATTGCCTATTTCAATAGCTTCCTGCGCGCCAATGGTCTGGATCCGATAAAGGACGTCGAGCTGGTCCCGCTGGGGCTGGGCGCACCGCCGGTGGAGGCGTTAAAGTCAGGCAAGGTGCAGGCTCTGCTCTACTGGGCTGCAGCAATCGCAACCTTCGAGAACGCCGGGTTGAAGCTCACTAAGCTGGTCGGCGACGATTGGCGCAGCTACCCGGACTACTCACTTGCCGCCATGCAGGCGACGCTCGACAAGGATCCGGCCATGGCGATCGGTATTGCGCGTGGCGTGGCCAAGGGGACGGTCTACGCGCTGGCCAATCCCGACTGCGCCCGCAGACTGCATTGGCGGAACTATCCATCGACCAAACCGACCGGCGCTGACGAGGCGACCCTCATCAAGTGGGACATGAACACCCAGCGCGCACAACTTGACTCGCTCACTGACGGGTTCAGCCTCAATGGTGGCAAGTATTGGGGTGCGGTCGAGCGCGCGCCGCTCGACCGCCTGGTCAAGTTCATGCTTGAGGCAAAGCAGATCGACAAGCCCGTGACCGCGGCGAGCATGATGACGACCATCCCGGGCTTTACCGCCAAGGTGAATGACTTCGACGTCACGGCCATCGAAGCCGATGCCAAGGCGTGCAAAGCCTGAGGCTGATAGATGTCGGTGTCCGTCGCGCGCCCGCCGTATGACAGCGCATCATCATCCGCGTCGATGCCGATGCGCACAGCGCCCGGCACTGCCACACGTAACGCGATCCTCGTCCGCATCTTTGAACTGGCCAAGACCTACGCCACTAAGGATGGCCAGGCGATTCACGCGCTGACCGGCATCAGTCTCGACATTGCGTCGGGTGAGTTCGTCAGCATCGTCGGCCCAAGCGGCTGCGGCAAGACCACGCTGCTGAAGATTCTCGCCGGCATCCTCGAGCGCTCGACCGGCGACGTGACCATCCAGGGCAGGCCACTGAGTGGACCTAGCCGCGAGCTTGGCATCGTGTTTCAGACGCCTGTGCTGTTTCCCTGGCGCACGGTCCTTCAGAACGTCATGGTGCCGATCGAGGTGCAGAGCCGCGACCGCCACCAGTTCGAACAGCGCGCGCGGGCATTGCTCGCCATGGTGGGGCTCGCTGGTTTCGAGGGCAAATACCCGGGTGAACTTTCGGGCGGCATGCAGCAGCGGGTCGGCATCTGCCGCGCCCTGGTGCATGATCCGTCGTTCCTGCTGATGGATGAGCCGTTCGGCGCGCTCGACGCTATGACGCGCGAGAGCATGAACGAGGAGCTGCAGCGCATTTGGGCGGAAAGCCGCAAGACCATCCTCCTCGTCACCCACAGCATTCCCGAAGCGGTCTATCTGGCCGATCGTGTCGTGGTGATGACGGCGCGGCCCGGGCGCATCGTCGATGTCGTTCCTGTGGATCTGCCGCGGCCGCGCACGCTCGCGATGCAGACCGCCCCGGAATTCGGCCGCTTCGTGGCGCGCATCCGGGCGCATTTCAATTCGAGCGGAAGCCTCGATGCATAAGCAGCGCATCGCACGGTTCTTTGTCGGCCGCGCGGTGCTGCCCATCGTGACCTTCTGCGTCTTCGTGGGCGGCTGGGAAGCACTGGTGCGCGGATTTGGCATTTCTAACATCGTACTGCCCGCACCCTCCGACATCGCGGGCGCATTCTGGGATGGGCTCCTGTCCGGCGATTTCGGATGGCATCTCGCCGTCACGCTCTACGAAATCCTCGCCGGTTTCGTGGTCGGTGCGTTTGCGGGCCTTTTTCTCGGTTTCGTCATCGCGCTGGTGCCCCTCGCCGAGCGCATCTTCTATCCTTACATCGTGGCGTTCCAGACCGTGCCGAAAGTCGCGATCGCGCCGATCGTCGTGATCTGGTTCGGCTACGGTGTCACCTCGAAGATCGTGATCACCGCCACCATTGCCTTCTTCCCCCTACTCGCCAACACCATCGTGGGCCTGCGCGCCACGCCGCACGACCAGATCGAAATGCTGATATCCTATACGGCCTCGCGTTGGCAGGTCTTCCGCATGCTGCGGCTGATGCAGGCATTGCCCTATATCTTCGTCGGCCTCGACGTCGCCATCGTGCTGTCCGTGATCGGCGCCGTTGTCGGCGAATTCGTCGGTGCCAAGGCCGGGCTTGGCTATCTCATCCTCCAGAAGAACTTCAATTTCGACATGGCGGGGACATTCGCGATCCTGATCATCCTGTCGGTGATCGGGGTCGGACTGCATGCCTTGATCAGCGCCGGCCAGCGCCGCATCGTATTCTGGATGGATACGGCGGGCGAACGCGTCATGGGCGCTTAGAACCCGAGACCGACGAAGGAAGGACCAACCATGCATCACACAGTACGCGCCGCGAGCGCTGATGAGCTTCCCATCCTCGACCTCACCGCGCTGGTCCACGGCGGCGACATCGCGCCGATGGCGCGACAGATGCGCCAAGCCTGCCTCACCACCGGCTTCTTCTATATCGCCAACCACGGCATCTCCGTGGACGCCATCGACGGACTGTTCGCGGCGACCCAGCGCTATTTCACCTTGCCGATGGAGCAGCGCCTCGGCCACCGCATGGACGAGCGTTTCCGGCGCGGGTTTATGCCTCAGGGCATCAACCAGCACCCCGGCTTCGCGCCCGATCTCAAGGAGAGCTACGAGATCGGTGTCGACCTGCCGTGCACCGATCCCGATGTCGCGGCCGGCCTTCCCCTGCACGGGCCCAACCGCTGGCCGGCGGAATGTCCA
The DNA here is from genome assembly GCA_030043175.1 of Xanthobacteraceae bacterium. Next base: position 7,219 of record JASHYD010000954.1, read on the forward strand.
TGGCTGAAGGCGGCATCGGACGCCTATTTCGATCAGGCGATCGCGCTCGGGAAGCGCCTGCTGAAGGTCTGCGCCGTCAGCCTCGACATGCCGCAGGACTACTTCCTGCAGTTCTGCACGAAGCCGATGGTGCAGATGCGCCTTTTCCACTATCCGCCTCAGGCAGCGATGACGGACGAACAGGCTTTCGGCGTTGCCCCACATACGGACTATGGCATGATCACCCTGCTGCTGCAGGATCGGATCGGCGGGCTTGAGCTCAGGAAGCGAGATGGTGAGTGGATCAGCGCGCCCCACGTGCCAGACACCCTGGTAATCAACATCGGCGATCTATTCCAGCGCTGGACCAACGACATTTATGTCTCGAACCATCACCGCGTGGTGAATCGCAGCGGCAGGGAGCGTTACTCGATCCCGGTGTTCTTCAATCTTGACTATAACTCGGTAGTCTCCTGCCTGCCGACCTGCCAGACCGCTGACCGGCCCGCCAAATATCCGTCGATCAATTCCGGCGACTATCTGCTGGGACGGTTTCGCGACGTGCAGAAATATCGCGGCGCCGCGGCCTGAATGCGCCGCTAGCGATGCTGACGCCGCATGACTGCGCCGCCGGTGCCCGCGGTTTGACAGCCCATGGGCGGCCAGTCAGCCGGAAATACCGGGCGACGTAAGTCGATCGAGCCGTCCGCCACTGCGCATAGGTGAAGGCCCGAGGGGTTGCCGGCCAGCTCTTCCGAACTGGCTCGGCGGAGCCCGCGCCGTCCATGGCACCGTCGAACTCGGCCTCATGACCGGCGACCAGATGGGGCCGTCCGAGCGCAGCTACGGCGCTCGGCAGATTCCTCAAGCGCCGGTGCTATGGTCGATACCGTGCGCGGCCCACATTTACAATAAGGACGCGGGCATACGGCCCGAACTCGGACCATCAATCAGCATGTCCCGATTTCGTTAGGCCGCAGCGCCATACGCACCACCGATCGGCTCTAGCGGCCATCTTGGTCATCACATTGGCTCGATAACTCTCAACTGTGCGCGGGCTGATGCCAAGATCGAAGGCGATGATCTTGTTTGGCTTGCCGGCAATGAGCCCCTCAAGCAATGGCGTGCAGCGTGGTTACGAACGGCTTTTTGTGCTGTCCATGAGCCTCGTCAGGCGCTTGGGTTGCGAGATCTCCAGCACGACAGTCCAGCCGCTTGTGCGCTCTGGATCCGCGGGCTTGGAAAGACTATGTCCGTAATGTGCCGCCATTCGCGGTGAAAGCTTAGAACATGCGCGCGCACAGGAACCACCAACACCAGAGAGGGTCTGTCCGGCGCCATCTGATCCACTCAATCCATACGCACTGACACCAATGAATCGCGATACCACCGCAGCTGTCGTGCAGTACATCGCAGCTTCGACTTGCAGCGTTGTTTTTTTCTCCGCGCCTCTCAGTCGAACATCAGAATCGGTCGGTGTGGCGGAGCGAGGCTTGCGTGCAACCTCTGAAGACTAATTCTCTCGCCCACGAATGGCCAAACGCGCCATTACCATTGGATCCGCGCGGGCCATCGGAGTGGGCGCCGCCAACCCGTCCGAGTATCGATTTCATGGTAGTCCTCTGTCGAGCTCACGAATGCAATTCCAAGCTGATTGGAATGGAGAGCGCGGCGTGAACGGGTGCATTGATCTCAATCAATAAGGACGCCGTTCACCTTGGCGCTCGATTTGCGGCCTTCGCGGCCTTGGTGGTGCCGGCCATCAATGCAGCGTCGGCGTCGACAAGTGTCGCGGACCTGGAGCAAGAGCCGATCGCGTGGAGAGCTCCAAGTTCTTATTGAGAGCATTGCGTTCGAGAACATTCGCCGCCGGGCAGGTCAAGTTCCACACAACGCCGGTTGGAGCGTAATCAAGCCGGACTTCGCCATTGACGGTCTGTTTCACCATCGTGTCGATGACCGTGCTGCCGAATCCGCCCCTCTCCGGCGGCGACACGAGCGGCCCGTTGCACTCAGACCACGTCATCGCGAACGTACCGCCCTCAATATGCCAGCACACATCGACGCGGCCGGCGTCCACAGATAGGGCGCCGTATTTGCCGGCATTGGTCGCGAGCTCGTGAAGTGCAAGGCCGATTGCCTGGGCTGCGGCTGCATTGAGGCGTACTGGCGAGCCGTGCACTACGATCCTGGACCCCAGGAGATCGGCAAAATGGGCGAGTTGGGCGCGCACCAGATCTTCGACATCAACTCCTTGCCACTGGTTGCGGACAAGCAGGTCCTGATTGGCCGCAAGTGCTTGGATGCGCTCAGTGAAACGCTCGATAAAATCTTCAGTCTCGCGAGCCGCGGTCTGGCGGGCGATCGCCTGCACGAGACTGAGCATATTCTTGGCACGATGATTGATCTCGCACATAAGAAGGTGAACCTGCTCCTCGTGAGCTTTCTGGTCAGTGACATCTTGAGCGACGCAAACAAGCAGACGTGGTCCACCGGGTTGGACTGCCAGCGGAGAGAAAACAAAGCTCCACAGGCGTTCGCGGCCATCTTTCGTGCGGATCATCATTTCGGCAGACCGCGCTTCCGGCTCTGTTGAAGTGATAATGATCTGGCGGATTCCCTCGAGGACTTCGTCCGAGTGCAGCCCAAAGGCGCGAATCGTCCAGTCCTCGATTCGGTGCAGCTCCTCTTTCGAATAGCCGCTTTGTTCAAGCCAACTTTGGCTAACGACGAGAATTTGCTCCCGATCATCAAACAAGAGGATTGGTAACGGACAGTGCAGAAGCGAGGACCGGAAGCGTTCTTCGTTGTCGCGTAATTCCTTCTCGGCCTGTTTGCGTGCGGAAATATCCTCAATCACACTGACAAAATAATCGATTGACCCGTCGCCCTTGCGTACGCAGCTGACAGTCTTCCTGGCCCAGATGATTGCGCGGTCTTTGCGCACGTCGCGCTTCTCCACTTCATAGCTGTCGATCTTTCCTTCGCGTAACAGCTCAAACTTGGCAAGGTCAGCCGCGAGATCGTCCGGATAGGTAACATCGCGGAACGACTTGGTAATGAGTTCATCGACCGGGTAGCCGAGAATGCTGCAGAGAGCTGCGTTTACCCTGAGCCAGCGACCGTCGCGACTGATGTGAGCGATTCCAATTGCCGCGTTGTCGAACCCCGCCCGCAACCGGGCCTCGCTGTCGCGTGTCAGTCCAAGTTGGGCCTGTTGTTCGGCAAGACGCGCCTCTGCCTCCATGCGCACTGAATTCGCCGTCGATTTTTCCGCCAACGCACTATCAACGAGGCGACAAAACGCCTCCACGCTCAGAGCTGCAACGGCCGCATAGATCTCTATCGCAAGCAGGTCTATCGTGCGGTTCAATTTCAGTGAGTAGACAGGATCGTGGTAGATGAGTGAGGCGATGGTAGTCTCTGCCACAGCAACAAAGCCCGTCGTACGGCCCAAGGCGCTCGCCGACGCGACGACTGCGACAAAGTAAAGCAGGAACGGTTTGCCCGGGATATCGGCACCGACCGGCAGCTGCAAAGCCGTTGCTGCTGCCACAACGATTGTTGCGATCCCGATGCGGGCGAGTACGTGCCAGGATCGCGCGAGTGTGATCCAGCGGAGCATAGGCACTCCAAATTTCGGATTGATTACCGACGCCCACGCCTAAAGGCGCACCGTTCAATAAGCAAGTTCATGTCGCTGCATGGGCGGGCGAGTAGAGAACAGCCTGGTTCTCGATGGGTTCCGCCATTCGGGAATAAAAAGGTAATATCCGGGCACCGTTCTGTGATCAGAGAGGCTGCTGGGATCGCTTCCGCCTGGGCAATGGTCCAAGAGGCGGTGGTCTCCTGCTAACGTTTCGAGTGCCTTAGCGGGGCGGACGGGCCGCCCTTCGGCGTCGGCAGTGCGTGGGGTCTTCGCTCGTGCGCATATGGTCGCAAACTTGATCTGTTTTCCAGACCTTCCTTAGCTAGAATGCGCATTTTACATCGAAGCAATGAAGATAAAACAATTTCACATGCCGAATCGGGAGAGCTAAGCAACTTTCGTTGTGGCCCGCTGACCACGGCGGCACATTCGAAAAGAGCAGGCTCAGCCTTTCGGTCATCGTCGGGTGCGCAAAGGCGGCATTAGCGAGCGTCAAATAAGAAAAGGCCTGCCAACATTACTGTTCTGCACCGCCGCCATCACTTCGCCGGCCCCGGCACCGACCATCATGAAACCAAGGATGCTGATCGTCGCTCTCGCCGATAAAAGCTTTCATGAATCCTTGGCTCAGTCACCTGTGTGCCGAGCGCAGAGTTCATGGGCGACTTTCCGACGCGTGCAACGATCCCTTGCTGTTCTGCTTCGTCTTCACTCAGCCCTACGTGGGCAAGCCGGTGATCCTTGAACATGCAGTATGCAACCAACCGATCTTGTGTGCTGCGATTCCCTCCTGCCAGATTGCCACGAATGGTTCAAAAATGTCTTCGGATATGTGCGGTCTGCTTCTAAGAGGACCTTAATCCCCTCTTCACTTAGGACCCGCTGCATCTCCTGAGACACGTCGATGTCCTCCCGACGCATGAGTCGCGGGCCTGGCTCGACGACGGTCAGTCGCTGTCGAACCGCCGGTAAGCCATTTCGAGACCAACATAGACCCCCCGGTCACGACCAGATCGGTGGCAAGTCGTCGAGTTCCAGAGCCTCGACATGTGTGAGCGGTCGAGCAGTATCGAGGCTGGGAACATGGGCGACGTTGACGCAGGAGCCCCCAATTTCACTGGCGCTCCACGACGGCAGTGCGTCGCCCTGATTGCGCCATGTGCCAAGCCACGAGCTTACCACCAGTGCCACTGCCAGGTACCAGGACCTCGAACTGGCCAGGTTGGGACATGCCCATCCGCTTTCCGTGTGCTTTGACGGACAACAGCTCTGCGCAAATCGCGGTTCCTCAGCGGTTGGACAGTCGCCGTCTGTTGTTGGCGGGAATCCGACTTTCGGGGAGCCGGGCCGGCGTGGCGCGCAAGACGCAAGAGGCAAGTCAGCGCGGCCATGGCGGCGCGCGATCGAGCGGTCGACCCGACACAGAGCGGACTATCGAACCCCTCTGCGGGAAGGTGCTGCGCCACATGCACCGGGCCCTCCAGCCGTACCTGGGAAAACCTTCACTACCCGACTGAGCGGCTCGGGGGGTGAGTGCTAGCCAACATTGACGGCATCCGGAACGGTCGGCCTATGACGCCCGCGTCAGCTTGGCGATACGCCAGGGTCGAGTGGCTGAGTCTCGGGCATTGCGAAGAAAAACACTACAACGCCGATGGCAGCCATGCCGCCGAGTGTGATGAACGCCGCGCTGTAACCGGCATGCACGACGACGAGGCCGGCGAGCGCGGTCGAAAGTGCCGCGCCTATGCTCTGCGCGGTCATGACCACGCCTTGGGCAACGTTGAACCGCCCGGTGCCGCGCATGACGTCGGCCACGATGATGGGAAAGATCGCGCCGTAGATACCCGCGCCGATCCCATCAAGGAGCTGTACGCTCACCAGCCAGTAGGGGTTGTCAGAAATGGTGTAGAGCACGCCGCGGATGGGCAACACGAGAAGACCCGCCAGAAATAAGGGTTTGCGTCCCAATCTGTCGGCCGTGGCTCCGACCAGCATGGCCATCGGAACCATCACGACTTGCGCCGCCACGATGCACGCCGCCATCAGGCTCGTGCCCAGATTCTTGTCTTGCAAGGCGAGCTTCTGGCCAACCAACGGCAGCATTGCCGCATTGGCGAGATGAAACAGCACCGCACAGACGGCGAAAATCAGCAGTGGCCGGCAGCTCACCAGAACCTGAAGCCCGGAGGGTTGGCGTCCTGTCGAGCCTTGTCCTCCGGAAACGGCGTCGTCAAGACCACGGGCGAGGTCATAATCGATGGCGTTGGCCGGTATCGCCAGCACACTCACGAGGCTTCCGAGCGCCATGGCGCCGAGCAGGTAGAATATGACGATCGGTCCCCAGATGTAGGCCAAGACTCCCGCTGTCAATGCTGCAAGGGCGTTGCCGGCATGATTGAACGATTCATTTCGACCGATCCGCCTGCTGAAGGCTTGCCGTCCGACCGCACCTAGCGTTATGGCCGCGATGGCAGGCCCGAATACGGCGCTTGCTGCGTGCGCAATGGCTTGCGAGGCCGCGACGCTCCAGAAGGCCGTTAGCCAGGGAAGTAGCAATGAGACAGCCGTTACCGCGAGTGCCGCGACCGCCATCAGGACGCGTTTTGCCCGAATTGCATCCACCAATGCACCCGCCGGGGTCTGAGCAACGATCTCGGCGGCCGTGGCGATCGACATGACGACGCCGGTGCCCGCCTCGTCCCACCCTCTTTCGACGAGGAGATAGACTGCGAGATATGGGCCTAACCCGCCTCGGACATCGGCGAGAAAGAAGTTCAATGCGTCCAGTGGCCGCCGCACCGGCATGACGCTCTCATTCTCCTGCCCGGTTTGCCTTGTTCCATGGCCCATCTCCGATACAGCGTCGCCCCGGAGGTACGCGGCCAGCCTCAGTTAATTTGTCATTGATAAAGCGAGTGTCGGCGAGGTCGCTGCCAATTTGGAATCTCGGCCTTCCGCATGAGCAAGGCTGTCGAAGTCGCTCCTCTTGGAAACGCGCCTGATCAACGTTTCAATCCTCGTCGACCGTCACCGAAGGTCTGGGTACTGAAGCTCAGTCTAGTGTTCACAGCAAAGGGATGAACTGACTGACATCATTTTCGCGCACTTTGCCGGTTACTAGGGCAACGAGCGCTGGATGGCAACCTCCTTGTGTTGCCTTTCAGAAGGACGCTGGAGGTCGAGCAGGGCGCGCTCCGAAGGGGTCAACATTTGCCCGAGCGCACGTCCGCTGCAACAAGAAGAAGGCTTCGGCGGCCGTGTCGCTAATAGGAAGAAGCTTCGAGCTTCGACGCTTTCGGCTTTCTGAATCCTCCGAACCGTGGTTCAGGTCGACCGTAAGCATGTCGAATCGGCGCGACACGGTTACCTTCTAGAGAATTGGAACGAGGCCGCTGTGGTTCACGTCGTCAAGTCCGATGTGGTCCCACTCAACCTGATGGTCGAGCTGGGAATCGAGCCGCATTCAATGCCAGCACCAACAATCGGAAGCGTCGATGGGAATGCCATCTGTTATGTGGTTCACCGTCACCGGTTATGCAGCCAGCCGCCGCCGGCCTCGCCGTAGAACAGCCAGCTGTCTGCTGACCAACCCAAGCGCGCGGCAAGCGTCAAGATCCAATCGACGCTTGAGCCGCCTGAAGGCAGTGAGGTCATTATAATGGTTGGAACGATCACGACATCAGTGTCCGATCTGATCTCATGATTCGATCAAACATCCATTTCGCGCCGAGAACAAATCAATTGTAGTCGATCCGACCATCACCGATAAATCTAGAACGTGTGTTGCTCAAGCCGCTCCGGCAAAATTATCGGTCATGTGCCCTGTCTCCCACGCGCCTCCCAAATTGCCACCAATATAAGGCGCGGTCCCATTATAGAAGGGGACCGGTGCATCGCAGGCAGCACCGGAGCGGATCCTCGTACGGCACGCCGGCAGCGAATACGCCGAAGAAATCACGGCCAAGAGAGCAGCGATACCTAATGCGCAATTTGCCTTCGTGCGCTCGCTCGCCGCATGAGCGGCGCGTGGCGGAGTTCATCGCTCAACCTCCAAACGCGAATGATCACAACGCCGCCTCTCACGCCTTTATACCCGAGCGTCACTCATTTTTTGTAGTTTCTGAGCGCCATCCGGGAAAACATACATGGCTCCCAAATGGCGAGCCGGGCGGGGCGATTTGCTGAAGATTGGGCTCCGTTAGGGAGCTTTCCAACTTTCTGTGGATCCCGGCTATTGTTGCGTAACGAACATAGGATAATCATACCCACCGGGTCTCCGGAGGCGCTTTGTGGCTCCGGTTCACGCCGACCGAAACGATCGATCGCGGAGCCAGTCGCGTCAGCGCCCCCTGAGTGGCTGAGAAACGCAGATTAGATCGTCACCATCACGCTCAATCGTCATCTATGACACCGCAGCTCTCGACCTCGATCGTCGTGCAATCGAATCTTGTAGAGTGTTGTAGGGTGGACACACCGGCTGCGTTCGATTGAGTGTACATTTCGTTACGAAGCTGGAACATGAAAGGTTCAGGTTAGTGCCATGCCTAGCCCTACGCAATCCGAGCCCTCAGCAGACTCGTTGCCCGCCAGCCTATTCGACATACAAGCTGAGGCTCCGACCGTTCGTCCGACCGACTTGAAAAATGACGGGTATCCAAATCGGTCGTCGGCTGGCAAGCGCGGGTTGATCGCACTCATCCGTTTTCTGATAATTTTTTGCATCGGCATGGCTGCCACCTTGGCTTGGCAGTCGTATGGCGATCCAGTCAGAGAGGCGATCGCAAGCTTGTACCCCCAACTCAGCTGGTTGGCGCCGCAGGGCGAACCAGTCGCGCAGAACGCACCTGGGATGATCGGGCTAGCCTCGCCAATCGCCTCTTCTCCCGATCAGCAGCCCAATGCGGTATTACTCGATCTCGAGGCAGTGCGACAAAGCATCGACCGGATCGCCGCCAGTATTGCCTCCAGTCAAGAGCAGATGACGAACAGCGCAGATCGGATCGCGACAAGTCAAGATCAGATAGCGCGCAGCGTGGACCGGATGGCCGCAAGTCAAGATCAGATAGCGCGCAGCGTAGACCAGCTCACGGCCGGCCAGGAACAGATGACGCGCGAGATTACGAAACTGCAGGAGATCGAGCGGTCCATCCGTTCGAGGAACTCGGAGGCTTTGCCGCGACCTGCCTCCGCCTCCGCCCCCAAGCCCGTACTGCGGCCTGGGTCCGTCCCGGCGCCAAAGCCTCTTTCCCGGGAAACGCAAGATCCGACGGTGCCCTGACGCTACACGAGCCACGAATCACTTAGGCGCAAGCTGCGCGGTCGATCGAGGCTCGATCTTTGGTCTGTGTTCGCGAGCCGACGTTCTGGCCCGCGTGCCGGCAGTACCGTTTTATTGGCGCGAAACAGCGGGCACGCACCACAGCACATGCCTTCGCCTCCGTGCCCGCGATCCCAGCGGCAACACTCGCGATGTTTCCAGCCCCGGATGCCAAATCCGCCGGATTTGCGGGCTTTCCCGTCCGGGGCCGTGACGTGTTGAATGTGAGCTGTGATTAGACGCGACTTCTGCTGATCCTCAGCGACACAGGGGCGAGACCGTTGACGCCAAGGACTCGCGCCGCGCCCGGGCTGAGATCGATCACGCGGCCGCGCACGTATGGGCCGCGATCGTTGATTCGTACGGTTGCGGAGCGGCCGTTACGGTGGTTAATGACGGTGACCATGCTGCCGAACGGCAGAGTCTTGTGTGCGGCTGTCATGGCGTTGGGATTCATGTGCTCGCCAGTCGCCGTGACTCCGCCGTGGTAGACCGACGCGATTCCTGACGATGCGGACCGCAAGTTGGCTTTCGTAGCCCGTACGAACGCCACGGCCTTACTTCGAAGGACCGTTGGATGCGATCGCGCGAGCGATGGCGCGATCTCAACTCCGGTCGTCAGCAGACAGGCAAGCGCTGTCGTGAGCGCGGCGATTTTGATTGAACGACGATACGTCATGTTTTGATTTCTCAAAACGGACTCCCTTTCGTTTGTTGTAGTCTCGCCATGCCAATAGCGAAGGAGGTCAAGGGTATGCCTTTGACCTGACAGTCAGCTTGGCAATGTCGGATGGTGCCCTCTGAACTGAGGGAGGAGGCCAATACGCCTGTAACTATGACGAGATTAAGGTGGCCCGAAATGACTCGACGGTGTCAGTCAGGGAACAGCCTCGCCGTCGTAAGCGGCCTGGTAGAGTCCGCCGGGCTGCCGGAATCCCATGCCACGTCGGCGATGCGCCAGTCGTTGCCCAAGCGAAGCAATCCAGAGTGACCTTTTCGCGCTTGCCGAAATTCAAGAGCCCCAACTGAACCCAGCGGTGGCCTGCACGTCAACTGAAAGGTCTGAAATGTCGCATTCCGAGTGGCCTACGAAAGGATCACTGTTGAATATCGGCGATTCGCCCTGCTTGGTCGCTGCGGAGCGATCGTCCAAAATGAGCTCAGCGAGACCAGTTGTGAAGTAACTGCCTACCGCCGGACCGCTCGCATGCGCCAAGTGCGACGACGCGACAGCGAGCCGCTGCCATCGGGATGGCGGCGGCCAGCTGTGGACAAAACTGTCAAGCAGTGCTCCCGCAAGCGGGTCCCCTAGCGAGGGTGGGGGCCTCCGCGATAGTGCTGATGGCGCCAGCCGTACGCACCGTAATATCCAGAGCTGTATCCCGGCACATACGCATAGCTGTATCCCGGCACGTAAGCGTAACCTGGCTCGTACACGTAGCTTGGCTCATAGGCATAGCCGGGAGGGTACCCGCCGTAATAACCATAGCCCGTTGCCCAGAAAGGCAAGGTTGCCGCCGCAAAAGCGCCGCCCACGATGCCGGCAGCAGCATCCGTCGCAACGTTGCCTGTGCTCCAGCGCGCGTATTGTGCCGAAACCGGCGTGGTAGTCGCTAGGCCTGCGGTGGTCGTGAGCGTAAACGCCACGGCGCCAGCCAGGATTTTCGATCTCATGATTGTGACTCCTGCTATTTACGAGCGCTCGATCCAGACCGTTCGCTGAATGATACGGAGACGTCGGTCGCAAAGTTGTTGTTCCCGGCCCGTCATTCACGCATTCGCGATTGAGAGATCGGATTGCGCGCACTCGACGCATCCACCTGGGCGGTGCGGCGATCTCATGCGGCTTCCGGCAGCGGCCGGCTCTCGACCTGGAAGCCGAGCTTGGCGATCTGGGCGGCCAGGCGCCTGGCTTTGATCTCGGTGGAACGGCGATCGAAGTGCTCCGCACCGAGGTCCTGATGTTCGGTGCCATTTTTCAGCATGTGGTAGATTGCGGTGAGCATCGAAGCGGC
>JASHYD010000004.1 GCA_030043175.1 Xanthobacteraceae bacterium
TTTGGCGTGAACACGACATGGTACTTGCACTCCCATGTCGCGTGGTTCAGGTGATTATGACCTTGTGACATTGCGATCTCCTTGAGGGCCTCGCGGTTCCCCAAGGAGATCCTATGATTTCGTGATCCTACTCTCGCAGCTGTAGAACTGCCTCTATTCGCTCCGGCAGAGCCGGAGGCTTAGCGGGAGAGTTAGCACGTAGCAAGAGGAAATTGTCAGATCATGACTTTCAATCTGCCGTGACCGCGTCATAAATGTCTTCCTCTTGCGCAGTGTGCACGTCAACGATTGCCTCGATCGCCTCGATCACACGTTGGGCGTCGCGCACCAGATAACGGTCAATCTTTTCCAATGGCAGATCTTCGACAATTCGCGCAAGCAAGCGGGCGAGGTGAAGGATCTCGCGATGTGCGCGGCTCATGGCCGAGAGGCCATAGCTGTCCGCGAGGAGCCCTGCGAGCTTGGGGTACACATTGCCCTCATCATCGCGCTCGTGCTCGACGATTTGGCTTTGAACGACGTTGTTCGCTTCCGCAATCAGCGCCGGCGTGTCATTAAGGGCTGCGTCGTTGAGCGCATCAGTTATGGCTCTCAATCGTTCCAGGCTTCGGCGCAGCACCACGTGGTCGCGATGCAAGGCGGCTCCGCTGTTGGCCGGCATCATACCTCGAGCACGGCGGCGGGCTGGCTTCAAGGCGCGTAGTGCGTTCGCGATGACTGCCACGTCAATCAGTTCTTGGAGAATCGCGGCGGGCACCGGCGCCAGCCACCCGACGGTTGCAGCCACCATGGCCAAGCCCGATAGCCCCATGCCGGCGACAATGCTTTGAATTGCAATACTGCGTGCACGTTGTGCGATGACAACAGCTTCGCCGACGCGGTCGAGACGATCGGCGAGAATGATGACCTGCGCCGCCTCCGATGAGGCGCTGGCGCCAGCGGCCCCCATCGCGATGCCAACGTCGGCTGCCGCGAGCGCCGGGGCGTCATTGATTCCGTCACCAACCATAATGCTCGGATTAATCTGCTGTTCGGTCCGCACCGCCTCGACTTTGTCCGCGGGAGCGCGGTCGGTGAGCACCGAGTCGAGATCGAGCGCCGTCCCGATGATCTCGGCCGTGGATTGGCGATCGCCTGTGAGCATGACGATGCGCGCAACGCCGGCCTCGCGCAGCATACGGATCGCGCGGGGCGTTTCGGAGCGCAGCTGATCTGCTAGCAACAGCGCACCGATCGGCCGTTCGTCGACGGCGATAAAAACGACGAGCGCCGCTCGCCATGCCGCCCGCCGCGCTGCCCGCAAAGCCCATGGCGGGGCATCGCGATGCGCCCATATCATGTCGCGCGTGCCTGCAGCGACGCGCTTGCCATCGACAATGCCCCTGAGGCCAGTCCCCATGGCCTCGCTGACCTCGCTTGGCATTTTCAACGGCAGGTTGAGGTCGATTGCGGCCCGGACGACAGCGCGCGCGAGAACATGGTGCGAGGCCTGTTCGAGCGAGGCGCCGAGCGCCAGCACGTCCTGCGGCCGCACCCCAGGTGCGACCTCGATGGAAAACAGCCGAGCGCCGCCCACGGTCAGCGTCCCCGTCTTGTCGAACAGAACGGTACGCGCCCGTGCCATCGCCTCGAGTGGCCCGCCGCCTTTGACGAGGATTCCGCGGCGGGCTGCCTGGGCGACACCGCCGATGAAAGCAACCGGCGCCGCCAGAATGAGCGGGCATGGAGTTGCTGCGACAAGAACTGCAAGGCTGCGAATGAGGTCGCCTGAAATCAACCACGCGAGGCCGGCCATGACCACGGTGACCGGCAGGAAGGCCAATGCGTAGCGATCGGTGAGCCGCACGAATGGCGCCTTGGCGGTTTGCGCCGCGGTGACGAGACGGACGATGCCGGCGTAAGTACTTTGTCCGGCCATCGACGAAGCCGTCATTTCGAAGGTGCTGCCGACGTTCAATGTGCCGCTGAAGATCGCGGAGCCTCGTGGCCGAGCGACCGGAATTGGTTCGCCCGTGAGCGCTGACTCATCGATCGTGGCGTTGTTCACATCAACGATCCCATCGACAGGAATGACCTCCCCTGCTCGAACAAGGAGCTTGTCGCCAACTGTGACGCTCGCCACCGGCACATCTTCAAGCCTGCCATCGATATGACGGTGTGCCACGCGCGGCGCGCGATCGACAAGTGAGCGCAGACCGTGCTCGGCCCGAAAGACGGCAAAATCTTCGAGCACATTGCCGCCGGAATACATAAGGGCAACGACGGCACCAGCAAGTGACTCGCCGAGCAGAAGCGCGGTCGTCATCGACAGGAGAGCAACCGCATCAACGCCCACGCGTCCGTGGATAAAATCGCGAACAATCGAGACCGCAAGCCCAACTAGGACGGGGGTCGTCGCGAGCGTCCAGGCAAGATGGGCGAGGCGTATTTGGTCCGCGAGCTGCGCCAGGATACCGGCCGCGAGCCCGACCATTGCGACCGTCATCAGCGACCATCGCAGAAAGCGCTCGAGGAACATCAGCGCATTGCCCTGACATTGCAAATTCGGAGGTCGTAGCGTGTTTTCATGGCCAGGCAATGCCCGAGACGGGTTGCTTCACTGCGGGTTCATCGATCCCATGCGAATGATCTGGCATCCTTTCGGGTGACTTGCCCGGGTCCTGGCAGGAGCCCCAGATGGCCACTTCTGCACGCTCCAGCCGGCAGGAAATGATTCGCGTTCTCAATTTGACATGAAACAGCACACCGGGCTTGACGCGAGGAGTTCCCGCGTAACGCCGCCGAAAATCCATTCACCCAACCGGCTGTGCCCGTAGGCGCCAGTCACGATCAGGTCGGCGCCTTCGACTCTCGCAAGGTCGATCAGATGGTCGGCGATGCCGTGCTTTGCCGCGCCGGCGGTGGCCGATCCAACCGATATCCGGTGCCGCGTGAGGTAATGCGCCACCTCCTCGACGTGCCGTCGGGCTAGGGCCTCCCTGCCGTCATCGCAAACCTCGACGATGGCCACAGATTTAGCCTCGTGCAGCAGCGGAAGCGCGTCCTGGAGAGCGCGGCGCGCCTCCCGGCTGTCATTCCAACCGATAAGAATTCGCTCGGCCTTCAGTGTGTCGATGCCGGGCGGCACGAACAGCATGGGACGGCCCAGCATGAGCACCACGGATCCGGGATCCAAACATCGGCTAATATCCATTTGGTTTGGGGCGCGACCCACGATAACGAGGTCCGCGGCTCGCGCTTCCGCGACGACAAAGCGCTCCGGAAGCCCGATGGCGGATCGCCATTCAAGCCACTCGAACTTCGCTCCATTTTCGCCTGCAGTTGCTCGAAACGAAGCCCCGGTGCGCCGAAGGGCTGCGAGCATGTCCTGCCGTTCCTGTTCGACGAATTCCCTGGTGACGAAATAAGCACTTTCCGCAGGGTACGGAGGCAGGATACATGCGGAAACGCCAATCAAGCTGGACGTGAAACGATCAGCAAGCTGCGCCGCGAGCCGAACTCGCGCATCGGATTTTCTTTCCACGTCTACATGCACCATCAACGTCGCGAAAGACATGGCTACGCTCCTAACGTCGAAGAGTCGGGCTGACCAACTCGACATGTCGGCCAGATTTGGTGAAGAATCGGCGCGGCGCTATGCGCTGAATCAATTCAGCTCGAAATACCCGGTCAAAAATTGCATATGATTGATTTTGCTCAAAGGTCCTGGTGCCGCAGTGGTGCAGTCGCTGGACAGCGGAGGCCCTATGGCTTCGATTGCGAAGCAGTGAAGATCTGAAAGGCAAATCAGCGTGCGTCATGGGCAAGCCAGGCTCTATCTACCGACGGTGGTTTGGGGGCAAATGCAGTAAAAAATGTGCAGCGAAATATCCTTGGCTTCGCCACGGTGCATCCGATCGAACCATCTACGGCAGCATCGAAAGAGTCGGAGACGAAGGACGAATGGCTCAAAAATGTCAAAGCTTATGGTGCGAGGCGGCTTGACGTCGCCGGCGAACAGGGGCGCAATGGGCCGTCATGCGACTGTAACGGCGCCATGTCATCTCACTGAAAGACATGATGCATTTGGGCAAGCTTATCAACGGTAGTGCGACCCGTGTTGGCGTTTCGCGTCTGCATCGAGAGCTCGCAATCTCTTCAGAATTGTTTGAGGCGAGCCAGTGCGATCCTGCTGGGGTGCTGGGCAGGCTTGGGTGTACTGATGCCGGTCTCGACGAAACCGAAGCCGCCAGGCGGCTCAAGCGCTTCGGGCTCAATCAGATTGCGCGGGAACGCCGAACGGGCGTGATATATGAACTCATCAATCGTACCAAGAATCCGCTCAACGCACTGTTGCTGACGCTCGCGGTCATTTCGTATTTCCTTGGCGATGTGCGCGCCGCGATTGTGATCGCGACGATGGTGCTCCTTTCCATCTTCACGGCTTTCATCCAGGAGCATCGATCGAACCAGGCTGCCGCCAAGCTGCGTGCCCTGGTCAAGACGACAGCGAGCGTAAAGCGCCAGGGGCAATCCGCGGCGTCTCGACCCTCCAAGGTCGAGGGCTTTTTCGAGGTCCCCATAGAGGAGGTCGTGCCGGGCGATCTCGTCGCGCTCTCCGCCGGCGACATGATTCCGGCGGACCTGCGCGTACTGTCGGCCAAGGACCTTTACGTCAACCAGTCGGCCCTTACGGGCGAGGCGATGCCGGTCGAGAAATCCGCCCGCGCCGCGACCGAGGTCGTGGGCGACCCGTTCGCTCTTCCAAACATCTGCTTCATGGGCGGCAATATCGTCAGCGGCTACGCGACCGGCGTCATCATTAAAACCGGGGGCAGTTCATACTTTGGTCAGCTTGCGGATCGTATTGCAGGGCAGCGAATCCAGACCAGTTTCGAAAAAGGCATCGACCGGTTCACCTGGCTGATGATCCGTTTCATACTCGTCCTTGTACCATCAGTGTTTCTGATCAACGGAATCAGTAAAGGCGACTGGCTGGAGGCGCTGCTGTTCGCACTGGCGGTTGCGGTCGGGCTAACCCCAGAAATGCTGCCGATGATCGTGACGGCAAACCTAGCCAAGGGTGCGATCGCCATGTCGCGCAAGCGCGTGATCGTTAAACGACTGCACGCGATCCAGAATTTCGGCGCCATGGATGTGCTGTGCACTGACAAGACCGGAACGCTGACCCAGGACCGGATCATCCTCAAGCGGCATCTCGACATCCGCGGCGAAGATTGCGACCAGGTGCTGGAATACGCTTACCTGAACAGCCATTATCAATCGGGTTTAAAGAACCTCCTCGATGTCGCGGTTTTGCAGCACGTGGAGCTCGGAAGGAACCTGAATTGCGAGCACCAGTACCGCAAGCTCGACGAAATACCATTCGACTTCGTGCGCCGTCGCCTGACGGTCGTACTCGATCGGGATGACGGCAAACACGTCTTGATCTCTAAGGGCGCGATCGAGGAGGTGTTTGCGGTCTGCAGCAGGTACGAGATCAACGGCGAGGTCGGCCCTCTCGATCGCAGCCACCTCGAGAAAGCGAAGCAAGCGATCGCAGCGCTCAATGCAGACGGCTTTCGTCTCATCGCGGTCGCGTACAAGGAAATCGACGCCCATGAGGACGTTTATACGGTCGCCGATGAGAATGATCTCACGTTGCTCGGATATATTGCATTCCTTGATCCTCCGAAGGAAAGCGCCGGCCCGGCCATCGCGATGCTCGCACGCTCGGGCGTAAAGGTGAAGATCGTGACCGGTGATAATGACATCGTAACGCGCAAGATCTGCCACGAAGTCGGCCTGCGGGTCGATCGCATCATTCTTGGAAC
>JASHYD010000955.1 GCA_030043175.1 Xanthobacteraceae bacterium
CCTAAAGGCCGGGGTGCGTCGCTCGCTTTGATCGCGCGACTTGGAGCGCGCCGCCTCGGGCTTGAGTTCGACCATAGGGTGTCATCGATGCGTGTCGTCTCCATACCGAAGCCCGGGCTACAGATATGATGATATGGAAGCCCATTGCTTGGCGGGTGTCCTCAATGAGAAAGGGCGCCCCCCGGGCGCCCCTTCTGATTTGCCTCCATACCGTGCTGCTCAACTGTCGTGTTTGAGAGACAGTCCAATGGCTTCGAGGCCTTTGGCTCCCGGCACCACTTTCATATGGATGCGCTGGCCTTCCGCCAGTTCGTTGATGCCTTCACGCGCAAGCACCGAACGATGGATGAAAACATCCTTGCTGCCGTCTACGGCAACGAAGCCGAAGCCCTTCTTCGGATCGTACCATTTGACATGCCCCTCGACTTCCTCGGCCGGTCCGCTCGGCCGATCGAAGGAGCGTGCCCGGGGAGCTGGTCGACCGCGAGAGGGCTCCGCCGTGCTGCTGTCGACGGCGGTGATTTCAGTGATCTGAGGGCCCTTCGCGCCCTGTCCCACCCGCACCGTCAACGTGGTGCCGGGTTCAAGGGCACCATGTCCGGCAGCCTCGACAACACTGATGTGCAGGAATGCCTCTCCGGACCCGTCGGTCAGCTCGACGAATCCAAATCCCTTCTCGCCATTGAACCATTTCACCTTAGCCTGCCGTTCAGGACCTGTCGGCACAGGCCGGGACGGCTCTCGCGGTGGACGGTCGAAGGGCCGCGGCGAAGGCCGTCCAAATGAAGGAAGCGGTTCTGGTGGTTCGTCGGAATAGCCGCGCCGACGATCGCGGAAATCTTTGCCTCGTCCCATCTTCGATCTGTCTAGTGGTTCGGGATTAAAAACCATCGCACATCACGCGGATATGCGCCAGATGGCAAATCAAGAAATGAAAAGATCTTTCCGCGATCCATGCGGGGCTGCTTCTGCCAGCAGGGTGGCTCGAAAAATACCCATCGCGGCGTCATCGTGATCCGGCCAGCATGAGGGTTTGGCCTGCTCAAACGTCACGCTGGAGATTGTGCGGATGCCCAGCCGGGCGCCTCCGCCACGGGCGAAAATCAAAAGCAAAATCATGCCGTTATGCGCTAAAATCGGGAACGGACAAAACTCCTGGCGTGAGCGGCTGGGCTCGTCCCGGCGAGTTCGATCAGGATGGCGCAGCACTCGATTATTGAGATGGCCCCCGGGGCACGGCCAAGCGACAACTGCCATAAGTTTTGCCCCGTTAGCTGAGATCGATGGCTGGCGAGCAGCGACACGCACGTGTTTGCCTGGACGCTTTGCCGGTGATGGCAGGGCGCGAGGAGCGGGATGCGTCACCGGATCCGGCCTTTCGCAGGCTCGATGATAACCTCCGGGTCATCCGCCGACCCGCGGCGCAATACGCCTTCGGCTGTTGCGAACCTACGTCACGCCGAGCACGAAAAGTTGGGTTGAAAGGCAGCATCCGCGAGGGCGCTTGGCGGCGCCCAGATCGTTGGCGATCGCGCTCTCGCGCCGTCCCCACCCCATCCCCACCCGTGGGATTGGCTCACATGAAGGGCTTGTCACCGCGCCTTTGTCTATCCTATGGAGCGTTGTGCGCCAATTGCGGGATCACATTGCCTGCACTGGCAACAACAGGGGCCATTCTTGTCGAATTTCCGAGAGCTTATCCAAGGCGACGAACTTATCGTCGCCCCTTGCGCGCTCAATCCGATCATGGCGCAGATTGCGGAGGATGTGGGCTTTAAGGCGGTGTACATGAGCGGCGGCTCGCTCGGTTGGCTCAAATGCGTGACCGAAGCCAATATCACGTTGCCAGAGATGGCCGCGATCGCGGTCGATATCCGCGCCGTGTGCTCCCTCCCGATCATTCTCGATGCTGGCGGCGGCTGGGGCGATCCCATGCATGTCCACCGCACGATTGCGCTCACCGAGGCGGCCGGTTTCGCCGCGATTGAGATCGAGGATCAACTCCTGCCGCGTCGCGTCGAGCATCATATCGGCATCGACAATCTGATCGACGCCGATCTGATGGTGGACAAGATCAAAGAGGCGATCGCGGCAAGAGCTGGCTCCAGCCTCGTCATCATTGCCCGCACCAATGCGCGCCGCGTGCACGGTCTCGACGACGCGGTGCGTCGTGGCGAGACATTTCATCGCGCCGGCGCCGATATGCTGTTTATCTACACACGGGACGCCGAGGAGATGCGCTTCGTGGGCGAGCGGCTGCCGGCGCCGCTGATGACGTTCGCGCCGCCCGATGGATTTGCAACTTTCCCGCTGTCGCAACCCGATCTGTTCCGGCTTGGCTATCGGGTCGCCGCTTCGTCCGGCACCTCGTTCGCCGCTCTGTACAAGGCGGTGCGCCAATCGATGGAAAGCCTCGCGCAGAACAGGCTCGATCCCTTTCTCGGCCCGGGTGGCGCAGAAGCCGAAATGAAGCGCTCGCACCAGATGTCGCGGCTCGACCGGCTTCTCGAAATCGAGCGGCGCACCATGAAGGGGCGGTCAGCTGCGGCTTTGTAGGGACGGGCGCGCTTCGACGCGCGAGGTCCGGCCAGGATCGCCGCTACGTTGCGCCACCTATTCCGCTCTACGTTTTGCGCCGCGGGTCTGAACTTTGTCAGAACCCCGCGGCGATTATGGCTACCCCGCCGGATTGCGAAGCACCAGACAGGCGCCACCGGCATTGCGGAGCGCGCCGCACAGCGCGTCGGCGGCAGCTCGCGTATCGGCGCCAACGCGCACCTGGTAGAAAGTTTGCGTGCCTCGGCTGCGAAATTTGCCCTCGACGATGATCGGATCCCGATTTTCGAGTATGGTCGGATAAGACCTCTCGGCTTCCGCGTAGGCGGCGAGCACGCGTTCGCGCCCAAACCCGGCGCTCAGTTGGACACCCCATGGCCGCGCGGCACCTTCCCGCACGTGCCGTTCGAGCTCGCCGATGAAGGGCGATGGCTTTTCTTTCAGCATCGCGATCAGCTCTCCGCAGGAGGCGCGCTTGGCGGGCGGGAGGTCCTCATGGTTGCCGGCGGCAGCCGCCCATGCCTCGGCGCTGCGTCCGGTGATGGCGATGATGTAGTTGCGGGTCTCTCCCGGAAGGCTGCCATGGCCATCAAGCCAATCGCGCACGCGCCGCGGACCTGCATTATACGCGGCGGCTGCAAGCCCGAGGTTGCCGAACTGGGCGAGCAACTCGTGCAGAAATTGAGCCGACTTGGGCAAGGCGGCGATCGGGTCGAATGGATCGAGCACTCCATATTCCCTGGCAGTTGAGGGCATGAATTGTGCGATGCCCTGAGCGCGTGCACCGCTGCGGGTCGTCGGTCCGACCGCATTCGGCTTGAAGCGGCTCTCCTGCCAGATCAATCGCGCGAAGAACTCAAACGGTAACCCATGTGCCTGCGCGGCCGATTCGACCAATAGGCAGATCGAAGCAGACGTCGAGGCCGGCAGATCGGATGCGGGATCCGCAGGGTTCGAGCTGTCGCGGCGGTCAGGTCCGGGCGGCGCTGACGGTTGCTCCGGCTCGCCGCGGTCGCTGGGATCAAAATCGTGCGGGACTGCCGCCGTGACCGCACAACCCAGGAAGGCCACAAACAGCAGACGGCTCGCTGCACCCCGGAAAAAACGCATGTCGCGGCGCTCCGTCTTAATCTTTGGTGCAATTGATGAGGTTGATTGCGGTTCCCAATCTCCTGAATCGTTTTCACTCGAACTTTGGTAAACCAGGATTTGAAGATCGCGAGCGCTTAAGAACAGTACTGGCCGGCGACGCGGATTTTGCTCCTCCGCAAAACTATACTACGCAAGCCCCGACCAGCGCGTGACAACAATCTGGCCATTCGGTGGGATATTGCGTCGAGAGCCCATGTCACCATCCGCAGCCGACACGGCTGCCGCGCCATCCGTCAGTGGAGCCACGCCATCAACGGTCCGGATGGCTCCCCGCTGATCCCGCCCCGACGCTTCTTTGACCGGGCGAAAGCGAACCTGGACAAGCCTGTCGAACCATCACGACGCTTTGCTAATCAGGTTCCGTGCAGTTGGGGAACTGCGGTGGGCATTCGTCGGCACCCCTCCATCTACGGGCTGCATCTGTACAGCTTCGATATCAGGTGGGACGTGTTCAATTGCGGGCCCCGGCCGGCTGCGGATCGGGCGCGGCCGTTGTCGCTCGGGTCAACCCTCGATGGCCCTGCGGCCCGCGTCAGTGATCCTGACCCGATCGATCTTGATCGTCGGGCCGTCCGCTTTCAGCGTCTCCGCCACCACCGTTGCAAGGCCGGCGACCACAAGTCCTGACAGCATGTCGCGAGAGAACTCGTGGGCAAGTACAAGCAGCTCCGCGGCGACGCCACACGGGCTGCTGGCGAGTAATTGAAGCGCGCGGCGCCGCTCCGGGTTGAGGTAGCGTTCAAGCGGCAGCTGCGAGTGTGAGGTCCTCAACGAACATCCCTCCGAAGAGACGCCGCATCTGCGCCAGGGATGCTCCCGTTTTCGCGGATTGTCCAGGATGGATCGGCAGTTTTGTGCCCTGTTACCTGACATATCGCTCTTTGGCGAGCCAGTGCCAGCGCAGCGGTTGAACACGCGACGTGTTGCGGAACGGACACGCGTTGGCATCCTTTTGCCGAATCTGTCGAGAAGCCGACAGACAAGATGCGCCTCGGCGGGCGACTATTGGTACGCAAGCCTGGTCTCGTCTAAATCGGGATTGCACCATTGGGAACAGGAGGGGGAGTCGATGGGTGCCATGCCGAGCCCCGCGCAATCTAAGCTCTATGCGGGCTTGCTGCCCGTCGAGCAGTCAATCGAGGCACTTGCTGCTCACGCCGCCAACCTGAAATACGGCCAACGCCAGCATCCGCAGTCGTCGCTTGCCGAGCGAGCCTCACGCGCCATCGCCCGCTTTCTGATCACATTCTACATTGGCATCGTTGCGACCTTGGCCTGGCAGTCCTATAGCGAGGCGGCCAGACAATTCATCGCGGGACTGTCCCCGCGGCTAGCCTGGTTGGCGCCGGCTGCCGGCTCGCAGGCCATTCTCGACCCGGTCGACGAGATAACCCGCAACGTCGATCGGATCGTCGCCGCCAGTCAAGAGCAGATGGCGCGCAGCGTCGATCAACTAGCAGTCGGCCAAGAGGAGATCACCCACACCGTCGATCAACTCGCGGCCAGCCAAGAGCAGATCGCGCGTGAGATCATCAAGCTCCAGGCGATCTCACAGTATGGCCCGTATAAGGGTTCAGAGCCGTCGCGGCCGGCTCATGCTGCAGCACGCAGCGCCGTTCAGCGAACGTCGCAGGCTCACTGATGGCCAGCGCGGATGGCCCATCGCGCGGCTCTTCTTGGATGAGCCTTTTGCGGGGTGCGCACGAATGGGACGATTTTGAGGAGCAAAGCGAGACAGCTGATTGCGGTTCGTCCGCGCAAGTGGGAGGGTTATGTGCAATGAGTGATGATCGCGCCAGCATTACAGTGCCTCGCAACGCCTATACCGCGATAACAGACGCGATGCAGCGTGCGGTCGTCGACAGAGGCGCATCCAAAGCGACCCGCAAGGCTGCCTTCTCGGCCCTGCTCGCATTGGTCGACGCAGGATTGATAAGGGATACCTCGGCTGGTTCGCCAGCAGTGGATGGGATCGCCTCCGGGCCAACCCATTCCAGGACCGGGCTGCGTCTCACGGGCTGATCTTTGTAAGGCGAAATCAATTCGCGGCCGGCGCTTGCTTCAGCCTACCGAAAGGGCGGCCCCCCGATGTTCGGGCGGCTTAACGTGTTGGCGTCGGACACAATGACGATTCAGTCCGAACACGGCACACCGTGCTTAGGCGGGCGACCACAAGTTCCTCGCGATGTCCACCGGTGACCAGTGCCACGCCTGCATGCTCGGGCGCAGCGTCGCAACGCGCGAATCCAAAATTGGCGCGCAAGCCGTCGCCGGTTCAGAAATCGTGAAGGTGGCTCAGCGCAGCGAAACTGCCATCCCGCTCAGGTCGAGGTTGGCTATTAGTCCGACCTGTCGACCATTCAACGACAGGACGGCGCCCTTGTCGTTTTTGAGCACGATCGTGCCCGCTCCAACCCCAAGTGCAGCGCCCGCACCGGCGGCCCCGTATACGCCCGCGACGTCGGCTGGGTAAAAAATGTTGCTGACGGTGCCGACAAAATGGGTCTCCGACGCGCCGAACACGAGCCCCGCGCTCAGGCCGCCAATCGACACCGGGTATTGCCGACCGTGAAATGTCAGCACCCCGCTGCCGCCTGAGCCGCCGACGAACCAGCCTGCTTTCAGCACCGAAAACCGGATAATCCCGGTATCAGCATAGGTCGGCGATGAAGCAGTCGCGCCCGCGATAGCGATCAGCCCGATTAGGCCTGCACGAAATGGCTTAGAAACTCGCATGTTTGGTCCTCCCTCACAGCGCGCGTCTTTGCGCCACCGCACGCCAGAATACAAGACAGGACTCGTCGGGCATTCCGTGGGCCGAAAAGTGACCGAGGACACGATGTCGCGGGCGTAGCAAACCGGATACTTTCGGGCGGACAGCGGGAGGATTTGTGCGCGACTAAGAACCGAAACGTTTTTGCGGTTGCTTACGTGCCGTTCACTGGGCGGCATGGAGCATCGGTCTGGTCAAACTGTCGCGGCCGGGCTCAAAGCATTTTAGGCAGAACCTTACGATTTTTTTGATGAATATCAACCCGTCAACCGGAGTCATGGCGGTGTCTGTGGCGGTGGTGATAGTGACACTTCTCTGCTACTCGCCTCCACCTGCGGATACTCACAACATCGGGCCCGGCTGCGACGCCCCGTAAGGCGGCAACCAATGATCGTGACCGTGAGCGCCGATGCCCCGGTATAGGCGTGCGCACATCCGG
Organism: Xanthobacteraceae bacterium; assembly: GCA_030043175.1. Next base: position 6,921 of record JASHYD010000955.1, read on the forward strand.
CGGCATTGCGGCGGCCCTCGGCGACGGGCGGTCACGCGATGTCTTGCGATCGGGCGAACCGGGCCGCCGACGCGCAGAGGGGGCGTTGCCCCTTGTACGGTTGAATTCGCGGAAATCGCGGAAGGCGATGGTGGGCCTGATCGTCAAGCCTCCCCTCGCTCAAGCGAGGGGCTTCTATGCTCAACCGGCTTGGCCCCAGGGGCGCCGCCGCGCATTACACAGCGCGATCCTCTCGCCGCAAAGTCCTAAGAGGCAGGGGTGGGTCCTGGTCCCTACTTAGCGGCGCGGGGCTGCACGCCGGGTGTTGAGGTTTTGGCTAACGGCACGCTACGCGGCGCATGACGTTGTGCGAGGACGATGGGGGCCATGGTGTACTGCAACTAGCCGCTTCTGCGCCTGGCGATAATTGCAGAAATGCCGAACTGCGAGCGTGCTGTAATGCTTCGATATCTGTGAATAGTGGTTTTGCATTTTGGTTGAGGCGCAAGTTTCCGCGACGGTCCGAAACTCCTCAGCCAACTCACGGTAACGTTCCGCTCGAAACAATGCATCCGACATGGCGCGCCTCCTTTGCCGAGGGCGTCCCCCAGGCGCCTAGAATGACCTAGCTATAGGGCACTACCAAGGCAGGGGCCACGAGCGGAACTTGACTGAAAATGAAGTAGTTGCAAATACTTAGGCAAAACAAATGCGGAGCCATTTGCGAGAAAGGTGTGGTTTCGCCTCAATCATGGGTAGCATGACCCATCGAAATGCGCGATGTGACAAGCCGCGTCAACTCTCCTTTTACGCGTCTTGGTCCCGGTCGCGGCGCTGTTCAGGGTCGTGCTCATGCCGAAGATCGACATAATCGGCGAGCCGCATGTATTTGCTGGCAAGGCTGAGCAATGTGAGACGCTCCCCCGGATCGCGCGCGCTGTGCACGGCACGCAGGCAGTGCAGCGCTTTCATTCGGTAGGTTTCTCGATCCAGCACTAGCCCCGCCTCCAGAAACCGGTCGCAGTAAACGAACGATCGGCGCAAATTCATGGAGACACAATGCTAAGGTTTGGGTGGTGTTGGGGCCTAGGGAACAAGCCTTCCGACGGGGCTTGAGAGAACTTCCTCGTCTACCGAACCTAAGATCATGACTCGCGAAAAGGGCGTCAGAGAAGTTGTCGTCAGCCCCTCTGCCTCGGCCAGCTCGCTGTAATATTCTGCGGTATTGGCTTTGAGTTTGGGTGAGGCGTCAAGCCGCTGCGAGGCGCCACCATTCCTTCGCCACATGACGGTAACGTTGTGCCCGCTTCAATGCATTCGACATGAGCGGCCTCCGCACCGAAACGGTGCAGGATCTTGGCACTCGCCGCAGTCACGATAGCATTGTCTACACACCGTCCCTCGCGGGCCTCTGAGTCGGCAACCCGACGGAGTGACAAAGGTTCCAAACGGCTGCGGTCTTACGATGCCGTAATGGGCGGTCCATGCGTCCGTAATGTGAGGAGGGGTAGGTTGTGTGTGATGGCCTCCCAGCAGCCGCGATCGCCTATGGCCCCTCAGATTGATCGTCGAGTCATGGTTCTGGGCCTGCTGTGGTCTGCACTCGCCCTTTGCGGCATTAGTTCACTCGTTTATGACGTGGGTCGTTGGCTGAGCGCCTGGTGAGGCGTATGTCTTTTACTTGGGTACCGTCGAGAAACCTAGGCAGGTGACGTCCTCTCCATCCAATCTGGCGGCGTGGATGGATCTTCCTTCTGCAAGCGTCTGACGTCCCAGACGGAGAATGTTACGCGCGGCGTGAACGTCGCGAACATGAACAGCGCCGCACGCGTCACACGTCCATTCTCTTAATTCGAGACCCGTCAGCCCTTTCGGGCCGCCGACGCATCCGCATTCGCAACAGGTCTGAGTGCTAATGCGCGCGGGGCGGCTCAGGCACTTTTCTCCATTTCGGAATATCCGCGCGCGAGCAAAGTTGGTGAGCCGTTTGGCGTCTCATTTTGAGGGGCAAGACATGGAGCCTGGCGGCGATGTTGTTCTCTAAAACAAAACATACGGCAGCCCTCGAACATCAAACATGGTCTGCGGTGCGGAGCGGCGGCGTTGCTCAGCACAATCCCGGTTCGCTGGATGTTGGTCATTTGCCGGCAAAGCCGCGAGCGCCTCGAAGAAGAGTTGCAGCGGCTCGGTCTCAAGTCGGGGCTTCTTTCATCTCATCGGAGCTTTTTGGGAATGGATTTCGCT
>JASHYD010000956.1 GCA_030043175.1 Xanthobacteraceae bacterium
TGCTCGGGAGGTATTCCGAAAATGCCGGCAAGACGCGCCTGCGCAAGCGCGAGACCTTGGCTCGGCGTATCGATCGAGAGCATATCGCCGTCCCACGCCGCAACGATCGCGTGTGGCTCCATGGGATTGTGATATTGGGCGGCGGTCTCGTAGGTCGCCGCAATCTTCTTTGTCGCCGACGCGAGACCGGCCTCGACGTCGCCCCTATGCACTTCCGACGGACTGCCGACGCCGACTACCGGCGGCACGAAGCTTTCGGTCGCATCGAGCCCGACCCGCGCTGGTTCGATCTCGTATCGCGGCGCAAGGAGCGCAGCGCCTTCCGTTGCGGCTTCAAGCGTCTGCGCGATGACGATAGCGATTGGCTGGTTGGCGTAACGAACCCGGTCGCTTTGCAGGAGATCGAGTCGGAACATGAACGGATTTGTTTTTTCGTCCGGATCCTGCGCGAGCGCCGGCCTGTTCGCCGGCGTAATCACTTCGACCACACCCCGATGAGCTTTCGCCGCCGCGACATCAAGAAAGACGACGCGGCCGCGTGCGATACTGCTTACCGCAAGCACCGCATAGAGCATGGCGCGCGGATGCTGGTCGGCGGCATATTTGGCGGCACCCGTCACTTTGAGGACGCCATCGCGACGGGTGAGCGGCTGACCAATGTTTGAGCCATGGCGAGCGTGGACCGGCGTTTGTGTGAGGGCGATCTCAGACATGGGTGAGAACTCCGGAAACAGTGGCGAAAGGGGAACCAGGCAGCGCGGGCATTCGCTCGGGCGTGCCGGCCGCGGCGAGCGCGAGCGCCCGCACCGCGACCCGCCGTGCGAGCTCGATTTTGTAAGCGTTCTCGCCGGAGGGCTTTGCCGCATCGAGCGCCACCTCGGCCGCGCGCCGAAACAGCACTGCGCTGCCCCTTGCACCGATCAAGATTTGTTCAGCTTCACGCGCCCGCCACGGCTTCATGGCGACGCCACCGAGCGCGAGCCGCGCATCCGCAATCACATCAGCTTCGACGCGCACAGCGGCGGCAGCCGAGACGACTGCGAAGGCATAGGACATTCTTTCGCGGACTTTCAGGTAGCGGGCATGGGCCGCGAAACGCACAGCTTCCGCAGGCAATCGCACGGCAACGATCATCTCACCAGGCTCGAGCATATTCTCGTGGTCCGGCGCATCGCCAGGCAAGCGGTGGAACATCTCGAGCGGAATCTCGCGCCGGCCCGTTCTGTTCTCAACCTCTACAACGGCGTCGAGCGCGACCAGGGGGATGCAGAAATCGGACGGATGCGTCGCGATACAGCTATCGCTCCATCCCAATATGGCGTGCAGCTTGTTGTCGCCGCCACGGGCGTCGCAGCCCGAGGCGGGACTGCGCTTGTTACAGGCGCTGTTGACATCGTAGAAATAGGCGCAGCGTGTTCGCTGCAAGAGATTGCCGCCAACGGTGGCGGCATTACGAAGCTGCGCTGAGGCTCCCGAAAGGAGCGCCTCGGCAATCGCTGGAAAGCGCTGCGCGAAATCGCGATCGTGAGCGAGATCCGCGTTGCGGACCAGCGCGCCGATCCGCACGCTGCCGTCAGAAAGGATCTCGATCTGGTCGAGACCGGGAAGGTGCGTGATGTCGACCAGCCGATTCGGCCGGGCTACGCCTGCCTTCATCAGGTCCACAAGATTGGTGCCCGCGGCGAGATACGCAGCCCCAGGTTCTGCAGCTGCCGTCACGGCTTCGCGAACCGTCGCCGGCCTGACGTAATCGAAGGTCTTCATGCGACCTCCATCAGGCTTGCCGCAGCGAGAGCTCTTTGCGCCTTCAGCACTGCTTCGGTGATTCCCGGATAGGCGCCGCAGCGGCAGAGGTTCCCGCTCATGCCCTCCCGCACACGCTCCGGATCGTCGCCCGCCTGGCCCTCGCGGATCAGACCGACAGCGCTCATGATCTGGCCCGGCGTGCAGAAGCCGCATTGCAGGCCGTCGTCCGCGATAAACGCCTCCTGCACCGGGTGAAGCTTTTCGCCTTGCGCCAAGCCTTCGATCGTCAGCACGTCGGCACCATCATGACTGACCGCGAGCGCAAGGCACGAATTGATCCGGCGCCCGTCGACAATGATCGTGCAGGCACCACACTGGCCCCGGTCACAGCCTTTCTTTGATCCCGTCATGTCCAGCCGTTCACGAAGAAGATCAAGAAGCGTGACACGCGGATCATCGAGTGCGATTGTTCTCGTGACACCGTTGACGGTGAGAGTGGTTGAAAAGACCATGCAATACTCCATATCAGCGATGGCAAGGCAGGATGAAACGGGGGCTTCCGCGGCCGGGCGTTTTCCTCGATATGATACGTGGCATTGCTTGACAGCAAGATACTATGTGCCAGCGTTGCCGCCAGGTCAGATACGGAGGGCCCCTCCGCTTTTCAAGGAGTATTCGGAGGAAGCCTCCGCTTTTCAAGAGGTGGCCACTGCCTGCTGGGATCAAGCCGTCAGATAAAGAGACGCCACGGCAGCCGCGCGCCGACGCAGTCCGGAACCGCGAACGGGTCCTTGTGGCCGCAAAAACCGTGTTCAGCGCTGGCGGCCCTGAGGCGAGCCTCGAGGCCGTCGCGCGAACGGCCGGTGTCGGCATCGGGACGCTTTACCGCCATTTTCCTACGCGCGAGGCCCTGTTCGAGGCGGTTTATCGCCGCGAGGTGCAACAATTGGCCGATCTTGCCGAGCGCTTGATGGAGGAGGCTGCGCCGGTCGAGGCGCTTCGCCAATGGATGCGCGCCAACGTCAGATTCGTCGCCACAAAAAAGGGCATGTCAGCAGCGCTCGCTCTTGCTGCCTATAAGAACTCGGACCTCTTTTCATATTCGTTTGAGCGGCTGACGCGGGCCGTCGGCGGGCTGTTGGAGCGCGCGATCGTGGCGGGCGAAATACGCGAAGACGTCAGCCCGGAAGACCTGCTTCGTGCCCTGGTTGGCATGTGCTACATGCACGACCGGCCCGGTTGGCAGAAGAGCGTGCTGCGGCTCCTCGAGGTTTTCATCGACGGGTTGCGCCACCGGCCGGAAACCGCGTAAGGCTGCCGACGAAACGGCTGTCAATCAAATTCGCCTCTCGCGACCGTCCGTCCTGGGCGGTGTTGCGGACTGACAGCGAGGTTGGTCGCCATGACATTCAATCGGTGAGTTCTTCCAACACACATCACTGGTTGTCGGATCCGACCCGTTGCAGGCCAAGGCTTCCGACCGTTTCGAGCCCCGCTACTGCGCCGGAGCGTGCCATGGGGGTCCCGCGCGCGGCCGTAAATGCGACGATCGAGGTGTGTGGTGGCGGCCTGGCACCGAATTGGTCCTCACCGCCTCCCGCGAGTCCGGATCAGGGGACGCGAATCGCATGGCCGTTTGTCGCGGGCGGCGTTTTGGCACAAGCAGTCACGGTGCCGGGCCTGTTTCAAAGTCCCATGTTGGTTGCCTCGACAACAATTCACCCAGGCACGGACGATGGCAACTGGATGCCAATAGTTGAACACAGGCCTGATGGAAGTGAACCGTCGGCTTTGTCGCCAGATCTCGAGCGGCACATCCGACAGCAAAGCTTACTCGCTGAACTCGGCGTAACGGCCCTTCAGGGCGCAACCTTCGACCAGCTGTTGGACGACGCCGCGCGCTTGACGGCCGACGGCATGCAGGCTGAGTTTTGCAAGATCCTCGAACACATTCCCGCAGAGAAATGCTTTTTGGTGCGCGCCGGCGTCGGCTGGAAGCCGGGCATCGTTGGCGCGGCGATGATCGGGGACGACCTTGCCTCGCCTGGCGGATTCGCACTGCGCACAGGCCAACCTGTGATTTCCAATCACCTTGAGAACGAGGAGCGATTCCGAACGCCCGAGCTACTCGTAAAGCACGGGATTCGTCGCGCCATGAATGTCATTCTGCAAGGAAACGGCAGGCCGTTCGGGGTCCTGGAAGTCGACAGTCGGTCCGAGCACGAATTCAGCCCCCACGACATTGCCTTCCTCCAGGGTGCGGCGAACCTCTTGGGAATGGCCATTGAGCGCGAACGCTACGAGCGGAACCTCAAGACCGCGCTTGAGCGCCAACGGGCGCTGCTCGCAGAGATCATACATCGAGTCAAAAACGGTCTCGCCATCGTGGCGGGCATGCTCAAGCTCCAGGCCAGCGAAGTCAATGATTCGGCGTTGACCGCGCACCTCGAGGAAGCTGCCCATCGCGTATCGGCGGTTGCAAAGGCGCACGAACGCATTCATCAGAGCGACGGTCCGGACCGGCTCGAACTTGGCACCTATGTGAGAGACGTCTGCCAAGACCTGAACGAAGCGATCCCGG
>JASHYD010000957.1 GCA_030043175.1 Xanthobacteraceae bacterium
CCTGGGACGAGGCGCTCGACCTCGTCGCCTCCGAGATCAAACGGCTCAAGAGCACGTATGGCCCCGGCGTGATGGCGGTGTCCCATGGCTCGCAACATACCTGGGGCAATATCGGCTACTACCTCTCGGCCCTGCATCGCTTCCGCAATGCGGTCGGCTATACCCAGGTGCACCACAATCCCGACAGCTGGGAGGGCTGGTACTGGGGTGCCGTGCATCATTGGGGGCACACGCTGCGCGTCGGTCAGTCCGAGACCTACGGCACCGTCGAGGACTGCCTGCAGAACTGCGACATGGTCGTGTTCTGGGCTGCGGATCCCGAAACCACCAGCGGTTCCTATGGGGCGCAGGAGGGCACCGTCCGCCGCCAGTGGCTCAAGAACCCCAGGCTCGGCATCAAGGTGGTTCACGTCGATCCGTACTACAACGCCTCAGCGCAATTCCTCCCCGGCAAGTGGCTCGCGCCGCGTCCGACCACTTCGGTCGCCATGGCGATGGCGATCGCCTATGTCTGGATCAAGGAAGATCTCTACGACAAGGACTATGTCCGCACTCACACGGTCGGATTCGATGCATGGAAGGATTATCTCCTCGGCGTCGAGGACGGCACCCCCAAGACTCCGGAATGGCAGGAAAGGGAGACCGACGTTCCGGCGAAAGACGTGCGGGCGCTGGCCCGCGAGTGGGGCAAGAAGCGGGTCTACCTGGCGCCCGGCGGTTGGGGCAACGGCCACGGCGGCGCCTGCCGCAATCAAACCGGCATCCAGTGGGCGCGCGTCATGGTGTGCCTCACCGCCATGCAAGGGCTCGGCAAGCCCGGCGTCAACATGGGCAATCTGCAATGGGGCTGCCCGCTCGACTTCAACTTCTATTTTCCGGGCTACGCCGACGGCGGCATGTCAGGCGATCTCGAAAACACCTCCATGCCGGTCGAGCTTTATCAGCGGATGCCGCAGCTGCCGACTATCTCGTCGACATTCCAACGCATCCCGCGCATCTGGATGCCGGAGGCTATCGCCGACGGCAAGGCCGAGGGCTACGCTTGGGTCGGCAAATCGATCGAGCACCAGTTCGCCAAGTTTGCCTATCCGGCGCCGGGCCACGCACCCGTGAAAATGCTCTACAAGTACGGCGGCTCGATGCTGTCCACCATGAACAACACCAACCGCCATGTACGGATGTATCAATCGGAGAAGCTCGAATTCGTTGTCAACCAGTCGATCTGGTTCGAGGGCGAGGCGAAATTTGCCGACGTCATCCTGCCGGCCTGCACCAATTTCGAGCGCGTCGACATCAGCGAATGGGCAGGGCTGGGCGGCTACGGCCATCACGGCCAGCAGCAGCTCAATCACCGGGTCATTGTGTTCCAGGCGCCCGCGATCGCGCCGCTCGGGGAATCGAAATCCGACTACTGGATATTCACGGAAATCTGCAAGCGGCTGGGCCTTGCCAATTATTTCAATGAAGGCATGAACGAGATCGATTGGGTCAAGCGACTGTTCGACGCTTCCGACCTGCCCAAGCACATATCCTGGAAGAGGTTCATCCGCCGGGGTTACTTCGTGGTACCGACCGAGAAGGAGAAGCTGCGCGCTCCGGTATCATTGCGCTGGTTCTGGGAGAGCCGCAAGAAAGATGTTCCGGAGGCTCACCCGCTGCCGTCCGACTACGCACGGGAATTTCAGCGTGGCCTGCAGACCCAGTCCGGCAAGCTCGAATTCGAGTGCAACAGCCTCAAGCGCTTCAATGATCCCGAACGGCCGCCGATCGTGAGATACGACCCGTCATGGGAGGGACGGCATTCGGGCGCGCTGTTCGAGCGCTACCCGCTTCAGCTCCTGACGCCCCATTCCAAATACTCGTTCCACACCCAAGGCGACGGCAAGGACTCGTTCCTCCTCAACATCCCCGACCATCGGGTCAACGTGAACGGCTACTACTATTGGGTGCTGCGCCTCAATGCGAGGGATGCGGCTGAGCGCGGCATCAAGAAGAACGATCTTGTAAAGGTCCTCAACGACCGCGGCGCCGTCGTTTGCGCCGCGCTGCCGACCGAGCGCCTCGCCCGCGGCGTCTGCCATGGCTATGAGTCCTCGGCGGTCTATGATCCGATGGGCGAGCCGGGCAAGTCGGTCGATCGCGGCGGCTGCCTCAATCTGCTGACACCGGAACGCACTCAGACCCGATCCACCCATTCGCTGGCGGGCGCGAACGCACTGGTTGAGGTCGAGTTGTGGGACGGTCGCGCCGAGCACATCTCGGCAGTATTTGCCGAGATGGAGCGGGAGGTCATGCTCGACGCCGCGAGCCTGGTGCCGGCGAAGTGACGTCCTTGCCGGCGCCGCTTGCGCGCATCAGCCGGGATGGCCGTGCGGCTCGCTCCTGTGAGGGTCGGCCCTCTCCCCCGGCGGGCAAACGAGGGCGCAGCTCTCTCGATGCTTGATGCGCTACGACTTGGAGCGAAGCTAATGTCCAAATGGAACATGGTCATCGACGTCGCCGAATGCACGAACTGCCAGCTGTGTACGCTCGCGACCATGGACGAGTACGTCGGCAATGATTTCGCCGGCTATGCGGCTGCGATGCCGAAGCACGGCCATAGATGGATCGATATCCTGCAAAAGGAGCGCGGCCAGACGCCCATGATCGACATCGCCTACGTTCCGACCATGTGCAACCACTGCGACGATGCGCCGTGCATCAGGGCCGCCAACGACGGCGCGATCACCAAACGCGATGACGGAATCGTTATCATCGACCCGGTCAAGGCCAAAGGACAGAAGCGGCTCGTCGAAGCCTGCCCGTATGGCCACATCTGGTGGAACCAAGAGTTGCAACTGCCCCAGCACTGGCCATTCGATGCGCATCTCATCGACCAGGGCTGGAACCAGACCCGCGGACAGCAGTCGTGTCCGACGGGCGCCATGCGGGCCATCAAGCTCGACGATGCCGAGATGGCGAGGATGGCACGCGAACAAGGCCTGGAGTTCTTCGGGCCGGACCTCGGCACCAAGCCACGGGTCTATTATCGCAACCTATGGCGTTACACGAAATGCTTCATCGGCGGCACGGTTTCGGCTGAGGTGAACGGTGTCGTGGATTGCATCGAACGCGCACACGTCCGGCTTGTCAAAGCCGGCGCCATCATCGCCGAGGCCGTAACCGACAATTTCGGCGACTTCAAATTCGACAAGCTTGATGAGAAT
>JASHYD010000958.1 GCA_030043175.1 Xanthobacteraceae bacterium
GCACAGCGCCGGCGGTGAGGCCACGGTGGGGGAACCCCAGTGTGGTACTTCAGTGGCCGATAACCCTATCGACGCCCGCGCTCTAGACATTGGGAAGCCCCCAGACGAACAACGGTCGATGCGGTAACCAACCCGCGAATAAGAGTCTGATCAACCGTCGTCTGAAGCCTCATCGCCGGCTCTGTGCACTCTGATCGGGAAGCAAACCCTGTGGCCAGGGAGGGTCGTTTGTTGCCCGGCCGTCGTTGACAACGGACATAAGAGTACCACGCCTAGCATGATCACGGCAGAGCGCGCCGACGCCGCGGCCATGACAGCGTTGCGCAAAATCAAAGCCGAAAACTGAAATGAACGCTAAAAACGGCGCGTCGTTGTACACGGTGCCTGCACCCGGCATTCGTTGTCGTTGAAATTTATCAGGTGCGGCGACGTGGCGACTGCCCGCCGCGTACCCGCCCTTTGCACTTAAGGAGCCGGAAAATGTCCGTTCGTGTCGCCATCAATGGATTCGGTCGCATCGGCCGCAACATCTTGCGCGCTATCGTGGAGTCGGGCCGCAAGGACATCGAGGTCGTCGCCATCAACGATCTCGCGCCGGTCGAAACGAATGCGCATCTTCTGGGTTTCGACTCTGTTCATGGGCGCTTCCCCGGCGAGGTCAAAGTCGACGGCGACACCATTAATTGCGGCACCGGTCCGATCAAGGTGACGGCGATCAAGAACCCGGCCGAGCTTGCGTGGAAGGCGCTTGGCGTGGATATAGCCCTCGAGTGCACCGGCCATTTCACCTCCAAGGAAAAGGCCAGGGCGCATCTCGATGCGGGCGCCGAGCGGGTCCTGGTGTCGGCGCCGGTCGAACATGCCGACCTCACGGTGGTCTACGGCGTGAACCATGACAAGCTGACGCATGACCATGTGGTGGTGTCGAACGGCTCGTGCACCACGAACTGCCTGGTGCCGGTCGCCAAGGTCATGAACGACGCCATCGGCATCGAAAAGGGCTTCATGACGACGATCCACGCCTACACCAACGATCAGCCCACGCTCGATGTGATGCACAAGGATCTTTACCGCGCCCGCGCCGCTGCGGTGTCGATGATCCCGACATCCACTGGCGCCGCGAAGGCAGTGGGCCTGGTGCTGCCCGAGCTCAACGGCAAGCTCGATGGCGTCGCCATCCGAGTACCGACGCCCAACGTCTCGGTCATCGACTTCAAGTTTGTGGCGAAGCGCAACACCACCAAGGACGAGGTCAACGCTGCCGTGAAGCGCGCTGCCGAGCAGCAGCTCAAGGGCATTCTCGGCTACACCGAGCGGCCCAACGTCTCGATCGACTTCAACCACGACTCTCATTCATCCATTTTTCACATGGATCAGACGAAAGTGATCGAGGGCACGCTGGTGCGGGTAATGTCCTGGTACGACAACGAATGGGGCTTCTCCAACCGGATGATCGATACCGCCATCGCCATGGGCAAACTCATCTGACGGGCTCGTGCTGCCATGTCTCCGTTTCGCACACTCGATAATGCCGATCTGCGGGGCAAGCGCGCCCTTGTCCGGACTGATCTCAACGCTCCTGTGGAAGGCGGAAAGGTTACCGACCTGACGCGGTTGGAACGGACGGCGCCGACCATCCTGGAAATCGCCGACAAGGGTGGCAAGGTGATTCTGCTGTCCCACTTCGGCCGTCCGAAGGAGCGCAACACGGCGAACTCGCTCAAGCCCGTCGCTGCCGCGCTCGCGGAAGTCGTCGGTCGCCCTGTCGCGTTCGCCGACGACTGCATCGGCCCGGTGGCCGAGGCGGCCGTGAGCGCGATGAAAGATGGCGACATCCTGTGCCTCGAAAACACGCGGTTCCACCGCGGCGAGGAAGAGAACGATCCTGCCTTCGTCGATGCCCTGGCGGCGCTCGGCGATATCTGGGTCAACGACGCCTTTTCAGTGTCGCACCGCGCCCATGCATCGAGCGAGGGCCTCGGCCACAAACTCCCCGCCTACGCAGGCCGCGGCATGGAGGCAGAGCTCCAGGCCATCAGCGCCGCGCTGGAGGCGCCGCAGCGGCCGGTGGCTGCGATCGTGGGAGGTGCCAAGGTGTCAACGAAGCTCGAGCTTCTCGGCAATCTCCTCGCCAAGGTCGACACGCTGATCATCGGCGGTGGCATGGCCAACACCTTCCTCGCGGCCCAGGGACGGCCGGTCGGAAAATCGTTGTGCGAGCATGGGCTTGCCCACGCGGCGCTCGACATCCTGCGCAAGGCAAAAATCGAGAACCGCGAAGTCGTGCTACCGGTCGACGCCGTGGCGACGAAGGAATTCAAGGCCCATGCGCCATCGCGCGTGGCGCCTGTCAGCGGCGTGGCGAACGACGAGATGATCCTCGACATCGGTCCGCTCACTGTGGAGCACATCGTTTCCGTGCTGGCGCGCGTGAAGACGCTGGTCTGGAACGGCCCGCTCGGCGCCTTCGAGATGGAACCGTTCGACACCGGCACGGTTGCGGTCGCCGAAGCCGCCGCGGAGCTGACCCGGGCCGGCAACCTGGTGTCGATCGCGGGTGGTGGCGACACCGTGGCGGCGCTCAATGCCGCCGACGTCGCTGCGAAATTCACCTACGTATCGGCGGCCGGCGGCGCGTTCCTCGAATGGATGGAGGGCAAGGCATTGCCCGGCGTTGAAATTTTACGGGTTCGGTAAGATACCCCGGGTGTGTGTATTGGCTTGGTGTCGCGCGCCGCCAGATCATACCTATCTTCGGGCCAACGAATCGCCGCCGGGTCTGCACACGAGCGGATGCGCTCCCAGGTAACCAAAAACGCTCGGGCGATGAGGAAAGCTGGATGCTAAATCAAGTAATAGCCCGCTTACGCAAATCTCTCGGGAAAGCCAGAGAGGGACATGGCGTGCACGCTCCGTTTCGCGTCACAACTCACCGTGGCCATACCGTACAGACGTATGAATCCCTTGAATCGGCGATCGAAGCCGCGGAGCTCTTGGGACCAGATCATTACGTAATCGACCGGCACGGCTTGCAAATCTGGAACCCGGAAAGAAAATTGCTGCGCAATGAGGAATAGCACACCGTCGGTAGTTTAGCTCGCGCACCCTGAAAGACGAACCCGCCCAGTTTCGAGGGGGGACGATCCCGTGTCGGGACGTCGCCCATCTTTCGTCCGCATGGGACGCCGTTATCGACGCGTCAGGCGAGCATGCGCTTGCGTTCCCATGCCGCCGCATGGGCGCCTGCAACCACGTCATCAAACCTTAGATCGGCAAGTCCGGCCTGGCGACGCTCGGCCGATAGATCGCGCTGCACCGCCGCCCCGGGCTCTGCGCACGCACCAACGCCTCCTGCAGCATAGTCAGCCGTTGGCGCGCTCGTTCGCCGTGAGGCCGTCGCCTATCAATTTCGGAGGGACCACACCGCTTTCGCCGAGCCTCTCAAAGATCTGGCCTTTGCTGCTCATGGTGGTGTTCCTCGCCGAGGTCAGTGGAGGCAACCAGACGTCGCTGGAAACCGCGTCGATCGAGGTCATTCACGAATTCGTCACAAACTTCCGCCGCCCCGGCGGGCCCAGCGGACTGAGATAGATCAACGACAGCCGGCTGAGCGCTGACTACGTAGGAGCGCCCCGGAGGCTTGCATGCGACACGGCCTGCGCAAAACGCAAAAACTGCCAGGAGAAATTGGGTCGCGTCCAGCGAAAATCGCCCAGTGCGAGGCAAGCGTGCTCGATCGCTCGATGAGCGCCACTGAAGCGTTCGTTGCCGTGGCGCGGGGCTGTATTGCCCATATTGCCGCCGCTGCTGAAGCGGCGCAGCTCAGTGATGACCCGGAAGCGATTCATCAGCTTCGCGTCGGACTCCGTCGCCTGCGCGCTGCATTTTCGGTTTTCAGCGCGGCCCTGCCGCGCCGCAGGCCGGCGATATTGAGGCAATCGCACGCGTTGCAGCAGCAGTTGGGCGCAGCACGAGAGCTCGACGTCTTGCTCGACGAAACGATTGCCTCGATGCCAGATGATCTGAGGAATCGCTGTGAAATGGGTGAGTTTATCACGGCGGCGGAAGAAATCCGCGTCGCCCGCCATCGCCTCAGCAGTTCTCAATATGACTCGATGTTAATCCGCGGGGCGGTCCGG
>JASHYD010000959.1 GCA_030043175.1 Xanthobacteraceae bacterium
AGTTGCATGCTCGCATCGCTCAAGCATTACAGGCGCATTTTGCTGAGATCGCGAACGATCAGCCAGAAATCCTCGCGCATCACTTTGAGCAAGCCGCCAAACCCGAAAGTGCTGTGACATATTGGATTGACGCTGGCGACCTAGCGAGCAGACGATCCGCGAGCCGCGAGGCTGCAGTACACTACCGGGCCGCTCTAAGTACCCTCGAACAGCTGCCGAGCTCGGCCAAAATCCGTGAAATGGAGTCCCAGATTTGCATGAAATTGGGCAATGCGCTCATGCAATCTGAAGGATACGGATCGGTCGCGGCAATCGAGGCGTACAGGTGCGCGCAAGCCAGAGCTGCGGCGCTCGACCAGGCTGAAGATTACGCGAAAGCCACCAGTGGGCTCGCACCACTTTTGTTCAGCAGTTGTCATTATCACGAGGTGGTCAGTACCATCGAAAAGATTCTGGAAGAAAAACTTCTTCGATTGCAGTCGTATACCCATCACGGCGGCCTGTTCTACGGCTTTGACTGATCGCTTGCCGTCGCAGTGGAAACCTGCACTGTTCCGAATCTGTGCGAGCATCCCATAATCCGGGCTTGTCAGGAACGCAGCAACGGCGTCGAAGGAGGCACGAGTCTTTTGCGTCGCTTCAAGCTTTCGCCCGAGCAGGCGAAGCGCGTGCTAATCATTCCCCGGCGTTAGGCTAGCCCGACATGTCGACCGTCGGTCACGGAGCGGTCGAGGCGCTGATGGCGGCACATGGCTGATACCGCCGGTCCACTCTCCACAAAAGCGCGAATCTCGCTACATTGCTGGGCAAATGTCCCGCGCGATCGCCCCCCTTCCATTGAGCAATGCCGCTGCCCGCCGCACCTGGCTGCATGCCCAACGGCTCGACGTCCAGGCGCCGTTCGGCGAGGGGGCTCCAGCCGTGGCGGCGGCGGCCAATCATCTCGGCTATGTGCAGATCGATACCATTAACGTGATCGAGCGCTGCCATCACCATATCCTCTTCAACCGCATTCCGGACTATCGCCGAGCCGACCTCAAGCAGGCCCAGAGCGTGGACAAGAGCGTGTTCGAATACTGGACGCATGCGCTGTCGTACATCCCGTCCAAGGACATCAGCTTCTTCCTGCCGGCGATGAAGGCGCACAAGCGCGACGGCCACAAATGGTTCTCGTCGGTGACGCCGGCCGACACGCGCAAAGTGATGCGGCTGGTGCGCGCCGGTCCGCTCACCATCCGCGACATCGAGGACGACGTGCTGATCGAGAAGGAGCACCTCTGGCAGAGCCGAAAACCCTCCAAGCGGGCGCTGCAGCTCGCCTTCTATGGCGGCGTGGTCACGATCAGCGAGCGCAACGGCATGCTCAAAACCTATGAGCTGACGACGCGCCATTTCGGCTGGGACAAGCTCCCGAAGCCGGCGTCGGCATCGGAGCAGACCGCCTATCTGCTCGACCGCGCGCTGCGCGCGCAGGGCGTCGTTTCGCTCGATTCGATCTGCCACCTCGACGCGCCGAGCAAGAAGGCGGTGCGCCGCCTGATCGACGCCCGCGTCCGCCGGAAGGAGCTGGTGCCGGTGGCGCTGGAAGGCGCCCGCAAGCAGGAGCATTGGGCGCGCCCCGACGTGCTCAAGCCGGCCGGAGAGGTCGATGCTGGCCTCGTTCACATCCTCTCGCCGTTCGATCCGCTGATCATCCAGCGCAAGCGCACTGAACTCATCTTCGGCTACAGCCACCGCTTCGAGGCCTATGTGCCGAAGGAGAGGCGCCTGTTCGGTTATTTCGCGCTGCCCGTCCTGGTCGGTGACGATATCGTCGCCACGATCGACCTGAAGACCGACCGGCAGAACAAAAAACTCCTGATGCAGAAATGGACGTGGATCGGCAATGGCAAGAAGCAGGCGGCGCGCAAGGAGTTGAAGCGCCGGATCGAGGACGAGCTCAATCGCTTCGAGCGCTTTCAACTAACTGACTAGGATTAGAGCGCCCGGCGGCTTGATGTGCAGAACTATCGCTGAAAGTTGGTGACGGCACGAATCTGAAGGGCGGCATATCGTGGAGGTGCTTGACGCCTCCACTTCTCCACCGACGGAGTGATATGCCGTGGCCAACCTTCGACGATCAACTCACCGAAATCCGGACGAGCAACAACGCCGGCACGAGCCCAGCATCGCTGGCGTTTGTCGCGGCGTAGGATCGAGGGTGGCCTTTGTCCAAGGGGTCGATCGCGAGAGGTGACGAGCATTCAGTGTTTGATGTAGACTTTAATAAAGGCACTCAACGGCTCGCCGACGAATGCGCCTGCTTCATTGGCCGCAACGTAGTATCTCTGATTGGCGAAGTTCTTCACATTTAGCGAAATTCCCCAGGTGTCCGTTTCGTAACCGAAAAGAGCATCTGCAACCACGAAGGCAGGTATCGAGTTTACGTTTGTGATGTCGCTGTAGCTCTTGTCGCGGTAATTCAAGCCCGCGCCAACCATAAAGCCGGGCACGCCGGCAATAGAAAATTTGTAGGTCGACCAGAGATTCGCCATGTAGGCTGGGACCCCCTGGGGATGATTTCCCACCGAGATGATGCCCTGGGGATTGTCCGTAACCACCGCGTTCTGGAACGTCACGTTCGCCAGGATCCGCCACTGATCCGTTATTTTGGCGTCGAGAGATGCCTCAGCCCCTTTCGTCCTCTGGCTGTCAAACACGACCGTTTCAACCCCGTTGAGGGTCACCGCGGCGGCTACGTTATTGCGCGACACATCGAAGACCGCGGTATTCAAGGTGACCCTGTCATCGAGAAGCGCGAATTTGATACCCGCCTCATATTGCAGCGCGGATTCCGGCGCGCCGATCCCATTCGGGGCGTTTTCAGAGTTGAAATTGGTGAGAAAGCTCTTTGATGCGCCGACATACGGCGAAACGCCGGGAAGAAGCCTATACAGCGCGCCGACATTCCAGCTCAGGGGTGCGTCATTACGCTCCTGCGTGACATTCGCCAGGAGGGGGGTGCCTTCACTTGTGAACGCCCCTGGTAACGATGGATTGCTGGCGTTCGGTACGGTGATCAGCGGCGTCAGCGCCGTGTTCCACCAGTCCTGCCGGACGCCGGCGCGAACCTTGAATTGGTCGGTGACGTCGATCTGGTCGGTGGCATAGAGGCTGTAATAATTCGCCACCATACGATCATCGTCACATGAATGGGTCGAATCGCATTTGAACTGCAGGCCGACCACGGATGTCTCCGGAGGAACCGGCGCGAAAGCGTTGGGGATATTGGGAAGGTCCGCGGTCGAACGCTGCGTGTCCAGGGTATCGTGCACATACTCAAAGCCGGTGAGCAGGGTATGGCCGACGGAGCTTGTGGCGAATTTCCACACCGGCTCGAACTGATAGTCGAAATCGCTGTCGCGATCGTGCTGCTGGCGAAGCTGCCGGCCAACGACGTCGAAACCGCTCGGTGACGTCGGGGCCGCGGCCACATGCGTGCTGGTGCTGTCGCCGTTTCCCAGCACGTCGATCGCCCTATACAGATAGGAGAACCGGTTGTTGATGGTTAGGTAGTCGCTGATCCACCACTTGTCGGTCACGGTCGGGCGAATGATATTCTGGTCAGCATAGGCGAAAGGCGACGAGTATTTCGCATCGATCGGGACGCCCTTGATCGGAGAGCCATTGAAGTAGACGATGCCGTAGGAATCCGGCGTCTGGTGGAGCTGGCGGGCGTCGAGGCTGAACTCGAACGTGTGGTTGTCCACGTTCCAGATGACGTCCGGCCTGATCTCGTAATCGCTACTCTTGAGGTCGCGAAACCCGTCCGCGTGCGACACCGTCGCGTCGACGCGATAGTCCATGCCCGGAATGGTGGTGGGGCCGGTGACGTAGGCATTGGTGTTGACAGTTCCGAACGACCCCGCCTGCACGCTGGCGCCGTAGTGAAAATCCGACGACGGCGTGTAATGGACGACGTTGATGGTGCCGCCGGGCGGTCCGCTACCAAAAAGCGCCGAGGCGGGTCCTTCCAAGATTTCGATCCGCTGCACGCCGTTGAGCGAATGGGAGAGGCCACCGAGCTGGTCGCCATCGGAGAAACCGTCATTGTACATCTGGGCGTTCAGGCCGCGGATCAGGAAGTGGTCGTAGTAGCCCTTCGAATCCTGGCCGCCCTGCACGATGCCGCTCGCATTTGTGATTGCGTCGTTCAGCATGGTGCCGCCTTGCTGATTGACAACCTCGCGCGGAACGATCTGCACGCTCGCCGGCAGGTTCTCAAGCTTCGTCCCGGTCTTGCCGAGGGACGGAGTCTGCTGGAGCGGCGGGACTGTGGTCGCGGTGGTGTTGCCAATCCCGAGATCGGCGGAAGGTTGAGCTGCTGGCGGAGCTGGCGCCGTCGCCCCAGTGGGCGTGTTCGCTTGCCTTGTTACGCTCGGTCGTCGATCCGTGGTGGATCTTGGTTTTGGCTTGGACTTCGGCGCTGTCACGACGACCGAAGGTAGTGTTCTCTGATTGCTTGGGGTTGCGCCCTCGTTCACTTGCGCAAGGCTTTCCGGAATGGCTCCGATGGAGAGACATATACCGATAACCGATGAGGCGGCCTCCCATCGAAATGAGCGGACGCCGAATTTGAATAGCTGCCCCATGGCTCCCCCAGCTTATTTGTAACGGTTACAAACAAAGCGTTGATGCAATAACGTTACATGCGAATTTACCGTTTATTTTTCAGATTTCGAATAGATCTAAATTAGAACAGTTTTAATGAACGTCCAGTCGGATTGACTGGCTGGTACCGGTCCTTGTCATGCAACACGTGCGCTCTCCGAATTATATTGTTTAATGTGCGCGACGAACTAATCGTATTCGAGTGATCCTAAGTCAAATTAATTTTGCAGAAATAAGTTGTTAGAATAAGAATAAATATAATGACTCGCGCTTTGCCCCGGACGACAAACCCGCCGCTGATAGCAGCAGCGGCGATCCACGCACCAGGTGATGCAAGAGCTCAGCCAGCGAAGGGGCGGCTTGATCAGTTCAATTCCGTTGCTTGACACGGAGGATAACCGGCATGCTGAAGCTCAGCCCCTCATCGGCGACCAATGGTGGGGGCGGCGGCACTGGGTCTGCGCGCCGCATCATGTCCAACGCCGCATCGTCGAAAGCGCTGTGACGCGGCTGCTGGAAATTATGCGGGACGAGACGAGGCGCGAGACTCGTATGCGAGGCGAGGCGCTTCAGACGATCGCTATGGCGGCGTGAGCGGCGGTCCCGCAATCGGATGCGCTGCGGGCGCGCGTCTCAGTCCAAGACCTCCAGCCAATGCAACCGACCGAGCGCGTCGCCGGCAACGATGCGGTTCTGCGCGATGACAGCGATCGCCTCAATCGCGGCGTCAAACTCGAGGCGGGCGGTCTCGGCCCCGGCCGCCACGTCCCACAGCCGGATTGTCTTGTCGGCAGAGCCCGAGGCGAGCCGCCCGCCCTCGAGCAGGCAAAGAGTTAACACATGGCCGGCGTGCCCCGACAGGCGGCCAGTCTCGGCCCCAGTTGCTGCGTCCCACAGCCGGATCGTCCCGTCGACAGAGCCCGACGCGAGCGGCCCGCCCTCGAGCAGGCAAAGAGCTAGGACCAGCGGCGCTGTCACCTTGCGCGGCCGTTTCCAGCTGTTGGCCCGGTAGGTGAAGCGCATAGGTGCGCACCTTCGCCTCATAGCTTCGAGCATGATGAAAGCGCAGACTCGGCCACGATGGCATCGAGCACCGCATTGAATTGGAGGCCAAAAATGTAGTCAGCGCCGTTGTTCTCCGCCCATTCCATGCCTTCGACGCGGCCGTAATGACTGTCGCCGCGCCAGACGATCCGGGTATTTGGCCAGTGCTTGCGCAGGCGCCGGGTGCCATAAACGCGAGAGAAAGCGCACACAGCATGATGCCGGCTCTTCTCGACTTCTGGTTCGATTTCGCTTCTACCTATTCCTACCCGGCGGCGATGCGGGTCGCGCCGCTTGCGCGGCAGTCAGGCGTTATGGTGCGTTTTCGCCCGTTTCTGCTCGGCCCCCTGTTCAAGGCCCAGGGATGGCCTACTTCTCCGTTCAATCTTTATCCCGCAAAGGGCCGCTATATGTGGCGGGACCTCGAGCGGATTTGCTTTGATCTTGATCTGCCGTTTCGGCAGCCCGAACCCTTTCCACAGAACAGCTTGTTGGCTGCGCGCGTTGCGTTGGTTGGATTGAGTAGTTCGTGGGGCGAGGAGTTTTGCCGGAGCGTTTTTCGGGCCGAGTTCGGGGACGGTCGTCAGATCGACGATTCGACCATAATCGGCGATATACTTTCACAGCTTCACATCGAAGCTGCTGCAGTGTTAGAAGCCGCGCGAACGGAAGCGAACAAAGCTGCATTGCGCACGCAAACCGGAGAAGCGAAGCAGCTCGGCATTTTTGGCGCGCCGACTTTCGCGACGGCGGATGGTGAATTGTTCTGGGGCAACGATCGTCTGGAACGCGCGATAACTTGGGCGAGAATGGGCCTTGGTCCAATCGCTACCGATTAGAGACACTCAAGGAATTGCTTATCGATTTGAGGACCTGAAGCAATGCGCTTTGTCTCACAAGGGTAAGTCGCGTCGATCTAAATATTGTAAATTGCGGCACACCAGGATTGAGGAGTGTCATGACAGTCCGTAGTAGCTCTGGACCAATCGCACGGGTGTTTCGGGCAACTGCTGCGCCGGGATGCCGAGATGAACTGATCCAAAGATTTCACTCCTCATCTCCGGCTCTGGTCAACAGTAAGGTAGGGTGCCTTAGATATCGAATTCTCGAGCCAATAGACGCGTTGGCACCCGAAGTTGTGTTCGAGTCCGTCTGGCGGGACCTCGACGCGGTCAAGGTGGCGTTTGGCGATGCGTGGCAGCAATCACATCTGCCAGAGGGTTACGCCGCACTTATGACGGCCTACTCGGTTCACCATTTTCTCGTTAGCGAGAGTTCGACGACCAAGTAATTCGCTCTGAGCTTTGGACATGACTCGGACGCCGCGAAATTCCACTTGGGGGTCCGTGCCATCCCGTCGTAGAACCATTTCAAGTTTCGGAACCGTCTCCTACTTCACGCCGGTCTGGTGCCAAAATTGACCGACAGACGGAGCGATCGGCGCGACCGGGCTAACGGGAAAAAGCTGGGGGCCTGGCGGCTGCCAACGGATAGGCCCTCCTCGCCCTGCCGTTTTTCCGTATGGATCTGGAATCGACCGTCATCGCCGTGAACGGCACTGTCGGCTTCAGAGCGGGAAGCGGGGGAATTTAGTAGAGGTATGATCTGCTTCATGCGGTCGAAATAGGAAGCTGCGCGGTTCGCGGCCCACCCCCAGTGTGACGACGACCAGGCAGAGAGGATCCATGATCAAAGACTGAAGGTGGCGAACGGCGGTATCGGAAAAAATATCACGGTCGTTCCATGCGGACAGCCGTGCCTGTACGACTGCCAAGTCAAGCGGCTTCTTCTGGGCCAATTAACCTCCTCCGGGTGTCTTGTTGGATCTACGCGCCCCCTCAGTCACTGCGCGCGCCTGGCCACGACTAGTCGCGCCGCAACCCACAGGAAGCGCCATCCTCGTTGTCTTGATCAACCACTGCTGTCTCCTCGATATTGAAACCGGCTTGACGAACGAGCTGCTCGTTGACTCGGCACCGTAATGACTGAAGAACATTTCCGCTCCTGACCGGAAGCCCCTCCAATCGGCTGATTGGTCCGCCCTGAGGCTCGCCAGGAACACTCCCCCTGGCTCAGCCAACTCACGATCCGCCGCACCATTCCGCGTGCTCATCGCGTGGAACATGCGTAATCGAAAAAAATGCGGGCCACGGCATCGAATGACGAGGGGGCAACCTCTACACGTTCATGTCGGCGCAGATGAAATGTGCGTCTGAAACATTCAATCGAGCCAATGATACTTGGCGCGCAGACCAATCGACGCCGACCACGTCATGCCCACGTCTCGCCAGCTCGCGCGCAACGGGGACACCCGAGCCACGGGCAAGATCGAGTACACGAGATTTTCGTCGGTAGGAGGGTGATCAACTTTCCAAGCCATTGGTCGCGAACCAATGAGCGGCCGTATCGCTCCAGATAGCCCTCTGCGATCGGGTCGTACCCTGTCGCGACAATCGATTTGGGATCATCGGTCATCATCGGACAGACCGTTATCGTACGGCCCTTACACCGATGCCTGCCCAATCTTGAGCGCCTCTCATGTGGCCCGTGCCGGGGCGACTTCATGTCTCAATTTACACTAAGCTTGCGTAAATTAAGCTTCGCCACGCCCACTCGCGTGGAGGACCACATGACTGGCCTTGCTTGGGTGTTCGTTTTGGTCGTCGTGCCTACCTTAGTCTGCGGTTGGATTGCAGAGCGCCGCGGCCGTTCCACTAGGCTTTGGTATTGGTTGGGCGCCATCTTCGCCGCTAAGCGCCGATCCAGGCGGCCGGCTTCCGGGTGCGCTGGCCGGTGGAAGTAGAGCGACGACAAGGGGCGCGATCGGGCCTTGATCTTCGTCAAGGAAGGCGACAGCAGCATGAGTCCAGCGAAAACCCCGGCAGTGTTGAAATTCTCCGGGCGCTCTTGATCAGGTAGCGGCCGGTGATTTGGCGCCACAACTGCGGTCGATACTTGTCGATGGCGAAGAACAGACCGGAAACGCCGAAGCCTGGCAGTTGGAACGTCTACAAGATCACCAGCAAAGCCGTCTGGCTGGGGAAGCTCGAGGCG
>JASHYD010000960.1 GCA_030043175.1 Xanthobacteraceae bacterium
CAAGGCCATTAGCGAAGCCGATCTCGAAAAAGCGATTGGTTCCTGCTTGCGGCACGGCGATCGTGTTCTGTTGCGGACCGATCACAACAACTCTTACGACGGCGGCTCGGACAAATGGATGAAGGCCTCGCCGTACCTGACAATCGAAGCGACGAGATGGCTCATCGACAGGGGCGTCATCATCGTCGGGTACGACTTCTATCACGGCAACGATGAACCAGGTTCGCCGCGTATGTTCCACAATTCCCGCACGCTCAGCGAACATGGCGTTATCACAATGCCCTATCTGAAGAACCTGGATCGCATCACCAAGCAGCGAGTGACACTCATCGCCTTGCCCCTCAATATCATCGGCGCGGAAGCATCGCCGGTGCGCGCTGCCGTTCTCATGTAGGTAGAGAATGCCGTGAAACGCATTCGATCGGTCACGCTGTCGCTTTTGCTCGCAATATCGTGCGCTTGTGCGCGCGCAGAGGAGCGCTTTCCGTCCCGATTGATGACGATCGTCGTTCCACTGACCGCAGGAACCACCGCTGACATCCTCGCGCGCCTGTTCGCCGAAGGGCTATCGCGACGTTTCGATCAACGTGTCGTCGTCTCGAATCGGCCGGGCGCGGGTGGCCTTATTGCGGCTCAGGCGGTCGGAGCGGGACCTGCCGACGGCTACACCATTCTGCTCGCCAACTCTGCCCACACGATACTGGGCGCGTTGAACAGGAACCTGACGTTCGACCCTATCGCGAGCTTTGCCGGGGTCTACCTGATCGGAGAGGCGCCGGCGGTGGTGAACGTGGCGCCGTCGCTCGGGGTTCATACACTTGCGGAGTTCATCGGGTTGGCCAAATCAACTCCCGGCGCCATCAACTACGGGTCGGCCGGCATCGGCACGGCGACCCACATAGCAGGCGCGTTTTTCGCTCTGCAGACAGGCACGCAGTTAGTCCACGTGCCCTACACGGTGAGTTCGACAATCATCGCGGACCTGCTCGGTGGGCGAATCCAGGCGACCTTCGCACCTGAGGCATTTACGCTGCCTCTGCTTCAGGACGGTCGATTACTGGCGCTGGCGGTCGCGGACGAGGAGCCGATTCGGGAACCGATCGCGATCCCCGCCGCCCCATCTGAGCACGTCGATTATCGCATCGCAACCTGGTATGGCTTTCTGGCCCCGGCAAAAACGCCCACCGCGGTCCTAGCAACGCTTCACGACGCGCTCGCTGAGCTTGGCAAGGATTCCGAGGTTCGTGCCGCCATGCACATGAACGGGGTGAAGCCGCACGGCCTCGGCATCGGCGAGTTTGATCTTTACATGCGAAAGGATGTCGAGCGGCTGACACCGCTGCTGGCAACCATTGCCCGATCGAATTGAGGCGTCAACTAATGGTGTCGCTCAGGCATGAAACCGGTCTACCTCACAGCCCCGCCGAATGGAGGCCTGTCTTGGGAAATGATGTCTCGTCATCATCCGATCGGTCGCCAATCGGCTCTCCGAGAATCAACGACGAAGAAAACCCACAGACAAAGGCGAGGAGATATCATGAGCGCGCCGGCATTCTCTCGGGCAGTCCTGAGTCTTGTTTGTTCCTTAGGCATCGCCGCCGCATTTGGCGGCGACGCGGCCTCCCAGGGATCGTCGTCCCATCCTCTTGTGAGCGAGGCCCAGTACGAAGCCTGGCAAACAGAGTTGTCAAACTGGGGGCGTTGGGGGAAGGACGATCAATTGGGAACGCTCAACCTGATCACTCCCGCCAAGCGCATGGCGGCGTTGGCGCTGGTGAAGGAGGGAGTGCCGGTGTCGTTGTCGACGAATGGATTTACACAAAAAGCCCTTGATGTCCCGTGCCCGGTCGAATGGGCGATGACCTCCGCTTCGCAAACGGGAGCCACCGACCGCGTGGCGTTTCCCTGCATCCACGGCGCGGCCTCAACTCACATTGATTCTCTCGCTCACACGTTCTTCGGCGGAAAGATGTGGAATGGGTATGACACATCGGCGCTGGTGACCCTGGAAAAGGGGGCTGAGAAGAACTCCGTGCTGACCATGAAGGGCGGGATCGTCACACGTGCGGTATTGTACGACATCGCGAGGCTCAAGGGTGAGCGGTATCTCGCTCCGGGCGATCGCATCTTCCCTGACGACCTGGAAGCGTGGGAAAGGAAAGTAGGTGTTCGCGTGGGGCCGGGAGATGCTCTGGTGCTGCGGTGGGGTCGCTATGGGCGACGAGCCGAGCTTGGCCCCTCAGAAGGCGCCGCCGGTCTCGATAATTCGGTTCTTCCATGGCTGAAGCAGCGAGACGTTGCGTTAATCGTCTGGGAAACCGCCGGCTATACGCCGCAGCCCGCCGGTGATCTGTTCCGGAATGCCGTTCACAATTTCGTCCAGGCGATCCTCGGTATCCACGTGCTCGACCGCGCCGATCTGGAGGCATTGAGCGAGGCGACAGCCTCCCGCAATCGTTGGGAATTCATGTTAACCGTGACCCCATTGGCGCTTCCCAATGCCACCGGATCACCAGTCAATCCGATCGCGATGTTCTGAGTGGCCGCTCAACGGTCTGTCCTGCCCCAAAGGGACGGCGTCTGTCCTTCGGGGGATAATCGTGGAGGCTACTCTGTGCCGGGTTCGTCAGGCGCGACCGCCAGTTCGCTTGGCAATTGACGATGACGCTGTTGAGCGCGTCTTCATGATTTGCCATCCATGACGTTTCGGCCGGTATTGATAGCGGACAGGCCATCCGATGGCCTGTCGCGCTCATGCGCTATGTTGCCTCGCTGGAAGATGTCGAGGGGGGGCCCATCAAGGCCCGCGCTGTCAGTCCGCCGCTCGTTACCAAAAGCCCGCGCGGCGTTACGAAATCGTCCGCAAGGTCAGATCAAAAATGCCGTGGACATCGACTTGATCGAATACGGGCGCCGGGCAGCGCCTTGAGTGGCAGGTCGGCTGCATCAGCAACGCCGCATGCGACGCATAGGGTGCCTGCGAACAAGGTGCGCGCTGTTGTCGAGAAATTCATTGGAATCCCCCCCTTTGGGAATCGGTTGGCGATTACCCAGATACCAGCGCTACGTTCTTGTCAAACATTCGACGATAATCACGTCCGATCGTTCCTGGCCCGCTCCTCGCCAGCGCAAGGGCGGGAACTGGCTTAAGACCACGCTGGTTCAGTGCGCTTTCGCGGCAGCAAGAAAGAAAGGCAGCTATCTGCAGGCTAAAGTGTCAGAATATTCGCCTACTTCGTAAAGTGAGAAGAATTTGGGCATCCGAGGGTTTGAAATGCTGATCTTGATTCCGTTGAAATTTTTTTTGTGTGTCGGAAATGTTACACGGCGAACGTAGCCTAATTTATGAGCAATCAGATTAAGTTCTCGGCATTATATGCTGCTGGTTCGCGCAATTCCGATCCCTTGGAATGATTTACGATCTCAACGGCTTGGCACACTCCTTGCGAAATGGCTTTGCTGCAAACGATAGCAGATCAACGCAGTGACGCGAATTCTCAAGCGTCGCCACTGCACATTGCGTCAGTGGAGGGTCAGAAATGCTCAATTCTCGCCAAATAGTAGTCGTGCGACCGCAATCGCGCCGGTGGTTTGCGGCCGCGGCCGGACTCGCCCTGGGCCTGGCGACGGCGCTGCCCGCCAAGGCGCAGGACACCATCAAGGTAGGCATCCTGCATTCGCTTTCGGGGACAATGGCGATCAGCGAGACCACCTTGAAGGACGTCATGCTGATGCTCATCGATGAACAAAACAAGAAGGGCGGCCTGCTTGGCAAGAAACTTGAGCCGGTGGTGGTGGACCCCGCCTCGAACTGGCCGCTGTTCGCCGAAAAGGCGCGCGAACTGATCAGCAAGGACAAAGTGGCCGTCGTGTTCGGCTGCTGGACCTCGGTGTCGCGCAAGTCGGTCCTGCCGGTGTTCAAGGAACTCGACAGCATCCTGTTCTATCCGGTGCAGTATGAGGGCGAGGAGAG
>JASHYD010000961.1 GCA_030043175.1 Xanthobacteraceae bacterium
TCCTCAACTGGGTGACGATACGCAACTACGGCTTTTCCGACGCCACCGAGATTTTCGTTTTCATTTCTGGCTACACGGCCGCGTTCGTGTACGGCCGCGCGATGCGCGAGCAAGGCACGCTGGTGGCCGGCGCCCGTATCCTCAAACGGGCCTGGCAAGTTTATGTGGCTCATATTTTCCTGTTCGCGATCTACACCGCGGAGATTTCCTACGTCGCTCACACGTTCGAAAATCCGCTTTATCACGAGGAAATGGGCATTTTCGACTTTCTTCAGCAGCCCGACATCACGTTGGCGCAGGCGATGCTCCTCAAATTCAAGCCCGCCAATATGGATGTCCTGCCTCTCTACATCGTGCTTCTGGCCGGGTTCCCACCCCTGTTGTGGCTGCTGCTCCGCACGCCCACGGTTGCGCTGAGTGCATCGGTATTGCTTTACGCGCTGACCCTATATTTTGAGTGGAACATTCCGGCCTACCCGAATGGAACCTGGTTTTTCAATCCGTTCGCGTGGCAGATGTTGTTCGTCTTCGGCGCCTGGTGCGCTGTCGGGGGCGCCAAGCGACTATCGGCCGTGATTCTGTCCCCGGTCACCGCCGCGGTTGCGATAGCGTATCTCGCCTTTGCGTTCTTCATCGTCATGACCTGGTACATACCAGACCTCGAGCCCTTGGTACCGCAGTGGCTGGCAGATTGGATGTATCCGATCGACAAGACCAACCTCGATGTGCTGCGGTTCGCCCATTTCCTCAGCTTGGCGGTGCTCACGGTCCGGTTGATACCCCGTGACTGGCGCCTCCTGCGGTCCGTGTGGTTGCGGCCGGCCATCGTTTGCGGCCAGCATTCCCTGGAGATTTTCTGTCTGGGGGTATTCCTGTCCTTTGCGGCCCATTTTCTCATGGTGGAGGTTAATCAGGGTATCCTGATGCAGATTGCCATGAGTCTGTTGGGCATTGTCATAATGACTGCGACAGCGACCCTTATTTCGTGGTACAAAAGCATCGAAGGACGGAGTCCTCGATCGCGACCTGGTCCACCAGGCGCTACCCTCGTGGGAGGAGGGGCATGAGACCGATCGTCATTGCCCTCTTGTGCGCTTTGGCCTTGGGGGCCAGCGGGACCGCTGCCAGGGAAGGGAACGAGTGCATCGTCGCCGCCGGCACAGTTGCGCCGGAATTCGCCCTGCCGCACGTGGCCCGGGCGATTGCCAGGAAAAAGCTTGATGTTGCCGTCATCGGCAGTGCGTCCTCGGAGCTCACCGGTCCGGCCGGAACCAATATCGCTTATCCGACCTGGCTACAGGAGACGCTCCGCGGCCTTCTGCCCGGCGTGACCGTCAAGGTCGCGACTTACGCGCGGGCGCGCGAGAGCGCGGCCGAAATGGAAGCCAAGCTTTCGCGCATCATTGCAGAATCTGCGCCTGCACTGGTGATCTGGCAAACGGGCACGGCGGATGCCATTCGCGGCGTCGATCCGGAAGAATTTCGCGTCGCTCTCGACGACGGCGTGGATCGGCTGCGCGCCGCCGATGCTGATGTGGTGTTCATGAATATGCAGTACAGTCCGCGCACGGAAGCTATGCTGGCCGTGACCGCGTATGCCGATGCGATGCGGTTTGTCGCCCTTAAGCGGGAGGCGGTGCTGTTTGATCGCTTCGCCATTATGCGGCGCTGGAACGAAAGCGGGGTGTTCGATCTGTACGGAGCAACCCGAACAACCAACGTGGCCGAACGGGTCCATGATTGCCTGGGGCGACTCTTGGCCGATGTCGTCGTCGCCGGCGCGAAATTGGCACCCGTCGCCCCCAAGGGAACGGACTAAGCCGTGAATCATTTGCTTTGCCCTTTGGCATACTTTGCCGCCGCGAGCCTTGCGGCGGCAGCGCTGTGCACGCCCGTCTCAGCAGGCGGGGCGGATGAGCCCGCTGCCTACACATGCAGCGACAATGCCCATTTGGGGCGGCTTTCCGCGCCATTGACTCGGATGCGACGGCTCATGGCTGCCGGGCAGCCGGTCACCATCATGGCCCTTGGCTCGTCGTCCACCGCGGGCGCGGGCGCCAGCAGCCCGGCGGCGTCATATCCGGCGCGCCTTGAGGTCGAATTGCGCAGCCGTTTTCCTGGAGCGGTCATCACTGTGGTAAACCGTGGGGTCAACGGCGAAGAGGCCGCCGACATGCTGGCGCGGTTTGACCAGGCTGCCGCCGAAGACAAGCCTGACGTCGTGCTGTGGCAGGTCGGTACCA
This sequence comes from Xanthobacteraceae bacterium, assembly GCA_030043175.1. Next base: position 2,244 of record JASHYD010000961.1, read on the forward strand.
ACGCGGTCCTGCGCGATAGTCCAATCGGGCCGGTTGACCAGCTGATCGTTGAGGGGCTTGCGCGCATGAAGGCGCTGGGCGCCGACGTGGTGGTGATCGATCCGCAATTTGCCCCGAAGGTTCTTGCGAAGGCCGACGCGGAAGGCATGGTGAGTGACATTGCGGCAGCATCCGCCAGCCGCGGCGTCGACCTGTTTCAGCGTTTCGCCGTCATGAGGGAATGGCACGATGCCGCGGCGATTCCGTTCGAAACGTTTCTTTCGCCGGACCTGTTGCACATGAACGATTGGGGCTATGGGTGCTTTGCGAAGCTGTTGGGCAGTGCCATTGCGGACGCGGCAACCCGACCAGTTGTGTCTGCCGGGGCGGTAACAGCCAAATAGTTCACACCTCGGGTTTTCGTCCTGCAGGCGTTGCTGCGGTGATTTGCGCTCCCCACTTACACGCCGAGTTGGAGAGTGGCAAAGGCGCGCTCTTCGTTCCGCGCCGACCCCGCATCATCGCCCGCTTGCGGGAAGCGCAGGCGGGCACGCTTGCTTTGCCCGCCTTGCATGACGCTTGCGCGCGAGGGGAGATCGTATCTCTCACGCCTTTTCCAGCGCCACGGCCAGGTCCGCCGCGATATCATCGGGGTGTTCAAGGCCGACCGAAAGCCTCACCAGCCCATCGCTGATGCCGAGTTCGGCCCGTGCCGCCGGGG
>JASHYD010000962.1 GCA_030043175.1 Xanthobacteraceae bacterium
TGCGGCATCGGACTGTGCGTCGGCTACGCGCTCCTCGGCGCCTGCTGGCTCGTCAGGAAATGTGAAGGCGAGGTCCGCGACGAAGCCTATCGCCTCATCCCCTATTTGTCGATTGCGCTGCTCATCTTCTTGGCTGTCGTGTTCACCTATGCCCTGGCGGCAAATCTTGCGGTCATGAGGCGATGGCTCGAGCGGCCTTATTTATTCATTTTCCCCGTGATCGGCGCGCTTGCCACGATCGTGCTTGCCCTGAGCGTTCGCCACCGTGAGGACGGTGTGCCCTTCGTCATGGTGGCTCTCATTTTTATCGCCGCACTCGGCACGCTCGCGATCTCGTTTTGGCCCTACATGGTTCCGTTCGCCATCACCGTCGCGGACGCTGCAGCCCCTCACTCCAGCCTTGCCTTCATGTTCTGGGGAGCAGGACTTTTCGTCTTCCCGCTCATGCTGCTCTACACGGCGATCAGCCTGAGCGTGTTCAGAGGAAAGGTCAGAGCGGCCTCGGACCACGACTAAATTTCGGAGCTCGTCGGTGAACCGGGATCAGCGCGCCAACGCTGTTGCAAGCGGCTGCTCAAACCCGACGTCAGGGTATTACCACGGCTCGTCAAGATAGCTCAGCGAGCAGTGGCAAGGCTCGGGCGGAAAACGAGCGGATCGAGAAAAACCGCCCCTTGGCCCTAAGATGGTTCCTGAGCGGCGCATGTCAGCGTTTGGAACAAGCGAAGCTGAGTGGCGTTCAAACATCAAGATATCGAGCTTGGCTCTGAACTGCACGTATCACGTGCCGGCAGCATCAACTAAGCGGGCCGGGAAGACCCGCCAAGGACGCCAACGGTGAGCACCATACCGCGTACGAGGAGATCTTCAACGAAGGGCACAGCCGGTCAGACCGCCGTCCCCCTATTTCAACAAAAGGCCCGCGACCACACCGCGTTCACGAAGACGCGTCGTCAAGAACATCGGCGCGAAGGCGAGGTCGGGGTCTATACGGTCGGAAGCTATCTTGCGGCGCGCCTCTCCCAAATTGGACTTAAGCACCACTTTGCTGTGGCTGGTGATTTCAACCTAGTGTTGCTCGACGAATTATTGAAGAACCAAGATTTGGAGCAGGTCTATTGCTGCAATGAGTTGAACTGTGGTTACAGTGCGGAAGGATATGCGCGTGCAAACGGCGCCGCCGCTGCGGTCACCACGTTTAGTGTTGGAGCGATTTCGGCCTTCAATGCCCTGGCCGGAGCTTACGCCGAGAACCTGCCTATCATTTTAGTGTCCGGTGCGCCGAATACGAATGATCGTGCGACTGAGCACTTGCTACACCACACGCTCGCCACCCACGACTTCACCTATCAATTGGAGATGGCCAAGAGGATCACCTGCGCCGCCGTATCCATAACGTCGGAAACGGATGCGCCGGGCCAGATCGATTATGCGCTTCGCACGGCGCTCTGCGAGCGCAAGCCGGCTTTCATTGAGATCGCTTGCAATATCGCCGCCGCACACTGCGCCGCACCGGGACCGGTTAGCTCGTTATTGAATGGGAACCGCAGCGACAGTGAAACGCTGAATGCGGCCGCGACGGCAGCTGCTGAGTTCCTGCGCGAGAAGCGAAAGCCGCTTCTGCTTATTGGAAGCAACCTGCGCGCGGCGGACGCGGAGGAAGAAGCGATCGAACTCGCCGAATCACTCGGCTGCGCCGTCGCGGTTATGGCTGCGGCGAAGAGCTTCTTTCCCGAGGATCATCCACAATTTGCCGGTATTTATTGGGGCGAGGTCAGTTCGCCTGGAACGCGTGAGATCATTGACTGGTCGGACGCCATCATCAGCATCGGTGCCATCTTCAACGACTATTCCACGGTCGGGTGGACCGCGGACCCGCGTGGTCCCGGTGTCCTACTGGCGGATATCAACCGGGTCCAGTTTGCCGGGCATGATTTCAGTCGTATTCGTTTGCGTGACTTCCTTGCGGCTCTGGCGCGAAAGGTACAGAAGCGCGATGCGACCATGGTCGAATTTCTACGCATTCGAGGGGCCGAGGGCGGTACCGAATGGTTGGCCGAACCGGTTGGGCCACTCAAGCGTGTTGAGATCGTTAGACAGATTAGTTCTCTAATAACCGCTGATACAACGGTAGTAGTCGAGACCGGTGACTCCTGGTTCAATGGCATGCTGCTCAAGCTGCCGGGCGGCGCGCGTTTCGAGATCGAGATGCAATGGGGCAGCATCGGATGGTCGGTGCCAGCTACGTTCGGCTATGCGGTTGCCGCGCCACAACGTCGCGTGATCGCAATGATCGGCGATGGCTCTTTTCAACTCACCGCGCAAGAGGTGGCGCAGATGATTCGGCGTAAGTTGCCTGTCATCATCTTCTTGGTGAACAATCATGGTTACACGATCGAGGTCGAGATTCATGATGGTCCGTACAACAACATCAAAAATTGGGACTATGCTGGTTTGATGGAGGTCTTCAATGCCGGGGAGGGGCGCGGGCTTGGTCTGCGCGCAACCACGGGTGAAGAACTCGCCAAAGCAATCAAGCTCGCTATTGCGAACCGGGAAGGACCCACGCTGATCGAGTGCGTGATTGACCGCGATGACTGTAGCCCGCAGCTTGTCTCATGGGGCCGGCTAGTGGCAAACGCAAACGCTCGTCCGCCTCGCCCGCAATAGGGCTCCGCTTAGATGGCGAACGAGCCGTGGTGTCGTTCGCAGAGAGAGCGACGACGGAATGAACAGAGGGGCACGGCGCACGGGGACCACTCTATTTCCGAAATAGTTCGGATACGACCGCGTGGTCAATCTGGTGCTGAGGCGGCAACCGCCCTGATTCAACGGAAGAG
>JASHYD010000963.1 GCA_030043175.1 Xanthobacteraceae bacterium
GTGACGGGTCTCGCGTCACCAGTACCTATCTCGCGTCAGAGGATCTCTATTCCTCCGAAAGTCACACCGAGCGCCGCGGCAATTCGCTGCATAGCCAATACTAAGATAGTCCGGGGACGCCATTTCTTATTGATCTTCCTTAACATCTCTATCGAACCTGGACCTAAGAACATTTGGCCAAGACAAGACCGGCCAACCCAAACGCAGCTTCCGGAGGCACGACGATGAACAGAACATGGCCTCAAGCGGCCGCTGCTGCAGAATCACTGCACCCCGCCCGACTGCGGCTGTTCGCAATGCAATCAACTGCCGACCTTGGCGCAGATATTGCCCGCGCGCTCGGGGAGCCGGTCGCGGCCCATGAGGAGCGCGACTTCGAGGACGGTGAGCACAAGGTGCGCACCCTCGATCCGGTCGACGGTGCCGACGTCTATGTGGTGCAAAGTACGCACGGTGGGCCGCACGAGAGCGCCAACGACAGGCTGTGCCGGCTCCTGTTTTTCATCGGTGCTCTCAAAGATGCTGGCGCGGCGCGCGTCACTGCCGTGGTTCCCTACCTCTGCTATGCACGCAAGGACCGCCGCACTAAGGCGAATGATCCAGTCACCACACGCTATGTCGCCGGCATGTTCGAGTCGGTCGGAACAGACTCCGTTGTCACGCTGGAAGTCCACAATCCGGTCGCGTTCGAGAATGCGTTTCACTGCCGAACCGTAACGCTGACGGGGGCGCCGCTGTTCGTCGACTATGCCAGATCATTGACCGACTACAATCTCTGCGTGGTCTCGCCGGACACCGGCGGCGCCAAGCGGGCCGAGTTGTTCCGCGAGGCGCTCGAAACCGCGCGCGGACGGCCGGTTGGCAAGGCTTTTGTGGACAAGCACCGCAGCGCTGGCGTCGTTTCGGGCGATCTGTTCGTGGGCGACGTGGCGGGCGCGACAGCTCTCGTGGTCGACGACCTGATCAGCACAGGTGGCACACTCTTGCGTGCTGCTCGGGCTGCTCGCAAAGCCGGAGCAAAACGAGTTATCGCGCTCGTCACGCACGGCTTGTTCATGCCGGGCTCGGCCGAGGTCCTTGCCGATCCGGCAATCGAACTCCTCGTCGCGATCGACACGATTCCGCCGTTTCGGCTTGGCGCCGATGCGCCGTGCGACAAGCTGACCATCCTGCCGTCGGCGCCGCTGTTTGCAGAAGCAATCCGCCGGCTGCACGAGGGACGCTCGCGCGCCGATCTCCTCGTGTTCTGAGAAGCCGATCGAGGCGCACGGCGTCTGCCTTGGCAATCCGCAGGTAGCTTCGGGCCAAGGTCGGCCATTTCTCCGGCGTGCGCGGGTTCGGCTCCATGAGGTGCGCGATCGCAAGACGCGCGCGCAATGTCGCCCGATGGCAGCGATAAAAGAGGTAGAGCTCGCTCGCGATTCCGTCGGAGAGCCCGCGCGCCACCTTGCACCGTATGTATCGACCGATCCCGGCTGCGCGGAGGCGTTCGCATTCGAGATCGAGGAAAGCGATCTCGTCAAAGGGATCCACCGTCCTCAGATGGTCGTTGAACTCCAGGCAATCGATAATCCGCACGGGGTCGCCAAGCCAGATATGCTCCGGACGCAAGTCGCCATGCCCGTCGACAATATGGCGTTCGCGTACCCTGGCGGCGAGAACGTGAGACCGATGCTCGAGGAAGCGGCGCAAAGATTGATCGACACGCCATACAAGTCCCGCCGGCAACCCCAAGCGAGCGTCGAGCAGCACGCGACGATTGTAAGACAAGCTTTGCCACCAATAGGCTAGATGCCGCTCCGGGGTAACGAAGACCGGAATGGCTCGGCGGTAGAAGTGGACAAGTGCATTGGCGAGCTCGTCGAGTTGCCATCCGGCAATCCTCCCCGCCACGATCGCATGCTCGAGCATCGCTCGTTCATCGAGGCGGCGCATGACCACAAGCCAGTCAACAACCGAGCCCTTCTCGCCACCGACGGAAAAGCCATGAGTCAAGAACTTAAGTGGAGCGACGTCAAGATAGACGTCGGGCGCGAGCCGCCGGTTGAGGCGCAGTTCCGCGCGGCAGGCGGCCTCGCGTTTGGCCAACGTAGAAAAATCAAGATAAGGCAAACACACAGGCTTCTTGAGCTTGAAGACCTTGTTGTCGGCGAGGAAAACCCACGACATGTGGGTCTCGCGGCATATGACCTCATTCGCCGGCGGTGAATAGGCATCCGTGTGACTGAGAAAAGCAACCTTGGCGCCAAGCTCAATTTCATTGCCGGGCAGGATTGAAACCAACTCGTGCACCGATCTTCCTCCTGGTCACTAACGAATGTTTGCGCATCGCGATACCGATTGACGCGGGTCAAAGCCGAGGGTTCCAATGCGCGTCGTAGCATGAACGCAGATAGCCTGCCGCACACCGAAGCGATCCGAGCCACAGCGGCAAGATCTCGCTCGAATGCCGCAAACCATGCTCGCGGCGTCGCCACGTCGGACATTCCCCTCTCACGCCTCCCATTCGAACGCAAAAAGCGCAGCTGCGTTTGACCTAGGTCATAGTGACCGCTGATGGGGTCGATAACCGTCTCGGTGCGTGATGTGTTGCCGCGACGCCGCCGGCGTCTAAACGATGGAAACTCTTCGGATTTACCCGTGACAGCGCATACCATGACTTATGCGGCGGTGATGGTTCATGTTGACTTCGATACCGCCACCGAGGGCTGGGTGCGCCTCGCAGGCGGCGTGGCCGAGCGCTTTGAATCGACGCTGATCGGCATTGCCGCCTGTGCCCCCCACCCGCCCTTCGTGCGCGGAGGCGTTGCCCTTGCGCCGCTCTTCACTCAACCCAATCGCGACGAACTGAAAGTCGCTCTTGATCAACAGGAACATCTATTTCGTTCCATTGCGTCAAAGGGGAACCGTCAGGTCGAATGGCGTTCAGCGCTTGATCTTCCGACCGAGTTTGTGGCGCGCGAGGCGCGCGCGGGCGATCTCGTCATTATCGGACGCCAGCATCTCCTGGAAGACCCTTACTGGTCTCTTGATCCAGGTGCTCTTCTATTGAGGATTGGCCGGCCTGTTGTAGTGGTGCCGAATGGACTCGATCGCTTGCACGCAAAACGCATCGCGGTTGCGTGGAAAGAAGCGCGCGAAGCACGACGCGTACTCTCTGACGCACTGCCGTTCCTGCATGATGCCGAAAAGCTGTTCCTCGTGGAGATTCGTGACGAGCCCGAGGCTGAAGCCAGCGAGCGTCGCGTCAGCGATGTCATGAATTATCTGAACCGTCATCGCATCGCGACGAGTGCCGCGCTCCTGCTGCAGGCAGCAAACGTGACCGACGAACTGCTCCGCGTCGTTCGCACAAAGCAAATCGACCTTCCTGGTCGCCGGTGCGTATGGCCACAGTAGGCTGGGCGAGTGGATGTTCGGCGGGGTCACACGTGAACTCCTGCATAACAGTCCGGTCTGTTGCCTCTTCTCGCACTAACTGGCATACCGAAAAGGACGAACACTATGGAAACGCCGTTTGCTTCATAGTGATGATACTGCTTTGGACCGCAACCTGCCAAGCGCAGGAGGTCGGTGACACGGAAAGGGGCGCCGCATTGGCAGCAGGTAACTGTGCCCGGTGCCACGCTATCCGAAAGGGGCAGCCCTCGCCGAACAGGCAGAGCGCGAGAGGGCCTTGCCCATCGGTACTTCTGCGCGGTTCGGGTGTCCGATTGACCCGAGTCATCTGCTCGATGACGGGTATGCTTCGTCATGATTGCAAGAGGCGGTCCTCGTCGCGGACGGCTCGTCCTTGATGAATAGATTGTGTGAGATTCTTGCTGTTTCCCTGATCGCTGCTGCGCCATCGTTAGCTACGACTGCCGCGGCAGCGCCGACATCACAATTGATGTGGCTGCAACTTGCTCTTGCGCCGTCGGTCGAGCCCGTCGACTGCCACCGAGGTCGGCGGGTGGTTGTCGGGGAGGCTATCGCGGCAGCGGATTTATCGGCGCAGGCATAGGGCGGGCGCTTTGCTCATACCCGGCCAGCAGTGTCTACAGGTACCGTCCCGGGCATCCGTATGAATTTGATCGGCAACTTAGTGGGCGCGACTGAGAAGCCCGCAAGACGTATCAAATCATCGAGGTTGTCCTGCGTTTTTCACCCGGTTCGCATTGCGTCGCGCGGTCAAAAGCATAGGATTAGCCGTTCGAAGAAGAGTTCGGACCCATGGCCGCGCCGTTTCGTCGGGCTTGCGCTGGGCAAACCAAGTCCGAGCCAAATTCATCATCCGCTCCGTTGTCAATGGTGCAGCAGAGCGACAGGCGGAACTCAAACGTCAGATCTTGGGGTAACCCACCGACTGCGCAAAGGTGACGAATTGGCCCTCGCCAAGTTGCATCGTGCCGGCCAGTTTCCGGGTGTCGACCGAGCCACGGAAAACCGTGGCAAGTCCCTCGGACGCGCAGAATAGATAGACGTTCTGACCGATGAACCCGGAGTCCACAGAGGCGTACAGCCTGCGTTCCTCGGAGGAGATATCCTGCATGCGTTCCCCGTGCGCGACGTAAATCAGATTGAGGGGAGCCGTGGCAACGAAGTCCTGCGTCCCGGTCTGGTCGCGGATATCGGCT
>JASHYD010000964.1 GCA_030043175.1 Xanthobacteraceae bacterium
TTGCAAACGCATGTCGCAAGCAGTGGAGGGTTGCACGCTTGCTGATGCCTGTTGCCGCAACCGCCGTTGCGCATGCCGCGTTGAGAATGGATGGATCGAGTGGTTTGTTACCTCCGCGCCCCGGAAACAGCCAATAAGAGGGACGTTCAATCTTCCAGTATGCCCGCAGTATTCCGAGCAGCTTCGGAGACAGCATCACGTAGCGCTGCTTGCCACCCTTGCCGTTCACCACGTGGACGACCATACGGGAGCTGTCAATGTCCTGAATGCGCAGCCCGACGACCTCGCTGGCGCGCAGGCCCGTCGCATAGGCAGTTGTGAGCGCCACGCGATCCCTCCGGTTCGGAACCGCTTCGAGAAACCTGGCGACCTCCTCCGGGCTCAACACCACAGGAAGCGTTTTGGGCCGGCGCGCATAGGCGATCCGCTCGGGCACGTCCTTGCGTCCCAGGGTGACGCCGAAGAAAAAACGCAGCGACGAGACCACTTGGTTGAGCGTCGCCCACGCAACGCCGCGCGACACCAAGTAGACTTGGTAGGCACGTACGTCATCAAGGCCGAGACGATCCGGGGATCGACCGAAATATTGACTAAACTTCTTGATGTTGTGGATGTAGGATGTCTGAGTCGTCGCTGACAGATTGCGGACCGTCATGTCCTCGATCATGCGGCGGCGCAATGGGCTAACATACTCGCTCATAGCGTAGGCTCCTGTCTGTTGAGTTGAATTGGCGAACACAACCTGACAGGCAGGTAGCCTCGCGTTACAAGCCCTCCTCCTCAACTTCCACAGGGATTATCCACGGGCATTACCGCGCAGCGGTTCAGTTCAATCGCAAGTTTGCGACGGATTGGGATGGGTGGCTGGATACCGACAGCTCGATGGCAAGATAAAAGCGGCGGTGCCACGCGGCTACAGGGGCAAAAGTCGCGGCGAAGTGTGCGACAAGTTGACTCGATCAGGCTGAGGGGAGTGGTGCTGCGGAGGCGGATGTGAGTCAAGGTATGGGTGAGCACGCCCATTGATTCGTCCCCTTTGTCGAGCGCCGAAAAGGATGCGCTGATCGCGTCATTGCGCGCGCATATCGAGGAATTGAGCAATCAGCTCGTCGAGCTGCAGCGCTTGGTGGCGGCCCAACGTGACGAGATTGCGCGGCTCAAGGGCGGACCGGGGCGTCCGAATATCAAGCCGAACAAGCCGAGCGGCATGGAGCGAGGAACCGAGCCGAAACCACCGAAAGGCAAGAAACCGCCCAGAGGCAGCACGCGTTCGAAGCTTACGATCAACGAGGAGCGGATCGTCAAGGTTGCTGCGCCGCCGAGCGGTTCTCGGTTCAAAGGCTACACAGATTACGTGGTGCAGGACTTAGTGATCCGCCCGCATGTGGTGAATTTCCACTGCGAACGCTGGCAGGCTCCGGACGGCAAGGTGATAACGGCGCCGCTACCGGCCGGCGTTGTTGGTCACTTTGGACCGGAATTGCGTCGCTTCGTGCTCGTACAATATCATGAGACGCAGACCACGATACCACGCTTGGTGACGTTGTTGCGCGGCCTGGGCATTGCCATCTCCAAGCGCCAGCTCGTCCGTCTGCTGACCGCCGATCAGGACAGCTTTGTCAACGAGGCTCGCGAGGGCCTGCGTGCCGGGCTTTCCAGCGCCTCGTGGATCACGGTGGACGATACCGGCGCCCGTCACAAAGCCACCAACGGCTTCTGCACCCAGATAGGCAACGACGATTTCGCCTGGTTCGGCACTACCGGCTCCAAGAGCCGCCTAAACTTCCTGGAACTGCTGCGCGCCGGCCACAACGACTACGTCGTCAACGACGAAGCGCTGGCCTACATGCGCGAGCGTGCGCTGGCCCGCCATGTGATTGATCGCCTGGCCGAACACCCCGAAAAGCAATTCTCCGATCACAAGGCTTGGAACGCGCACCTCGACGCGCTCGGGATCGCGGCGCTGAAAGTCAACCCGGACCCCGTGCTGATCGCCACCGAAGGCGCACTGTGGGGCAGCGTCAAGGCGCACGGCTTGCTTCCCAATACGGTTATTGTCAGCGACGATGCCGGCCAGTTCAATGTCGGCGCACACGGTCTATGCTGGGTGCATGCCGAACGCCTGGTACACAAGCTCGACACCTTCACCGAGGAGCACCGCACCGCTCAGGACGCCGTCCGCAAGCAGATCTGGCAACTCTACGCTGACCTCAAGGCCTATCGTTGCGCTCCCACCCCGGAAAGCAAGGCTGCGCTGCAGGCGTGGTTCGACAGCATCTTCACACAAAAGACCGGCTTCATCACCCTCGACCGCCTGCTGGCGCGGCTTCATGCCAACAAGCCCGAATTACTGATGGTGCTCGAGCGGCCCGAAATCCCGCTGCACACCAACGGATCGGAAAACGACATCCGTTGTCACGTCACCAGGCGCAAGATCAGCGGCGGCACCCGCAGCGACCGCGGCCGCGAATGCCGCGATGCCTTCCTCGGCCTCGCCAAGACCTGCGCAAAACTTGCAATTTCGTTCTGGGATTATCTGGGAGACCGACTGGCCGTCCCAGGCGCAAAAGCAATACCCCAGCTGCCGGAACTCATCCGCGCCAGCGCCCAAGCGCCTTGATCGACCACCGCTGCCGCTCTTAAGTCCCCATCGAGAGCGCAGGCAAAGCACGCCCACGAGTTTTGCCCCTCTTACGAGGTAATTTGCGAAGTCCTTGACCTGTCGCACATAGTCATGTTGGGTTTTCTGCGCGAACTTGCGGATCGTCATGTCCTCGATCATGCGCCGACGCAACGGGCTGATAGCTTGCTCGGTCATGGGGCTGCTCCTGTTTTGAGTAAGGTTGCTAACC
>JASHYD010000965.1 GCA_030043175.1 Xanthobacteraceae bacterium
CTAGTACCGCCGAGCGAAAGAGAGGAACTCATTTCACTCGGCTGTCCTAGGGGCAAACCATGGAACGTCCGCGCCGAAAAGGAGCCAAACGGATGAGCCAACGCGCCTCTCGCCGCATGATGAGCCTCGGTGCCTTCATTCACGAGACCGGCCAGCACGTCGCCGCCTGGCGTCACCCGGACGCATTCGCGGAGTCCGGAACGGTGTTCGCCCAGGCAGTGCATGTGGCGCGGGAAGCAGAGCGCGGAAAATTTGATCTGCTATTTCTGGCAGATACCGCCGCGGTCTCGCTATCTGGAACCGATGAATCACGCGGCCGCATGGGCAAGACGGTGAAGTTCGAGCCGCTGACGATCCTGTCCGCACTCGCCGCCATTACCTCCCGCCTCGGCTTGGTTGCCACGGCGACCTCGACCTATAACGAACCTTATACGCTGGCGCGCCAGTTTGCGTCTTTGGACCAGATCAGCGGCGGGCGCGCCGGATGGAATCTGGTCACGTCAAATAACGAGGCCGATGCGTTAAATTACAACCGTGATCAGCACTATGCTCACGCGGAGCGGTATGACCGCGCGATAGAGTTCGCGGAGGTCGTGACTGGCTTGTGGGACAGTTGGGACGACGACGCGTTTATTCGCGACAAAGAACGCGGCACTTATTTTGACCCGAAGAAAATGCATGCGCTCAATCACAGAGGCAGATATTTTCAGGTGCGCGGCCCCCTGAATGTCGCGCGCTCGCCCCAGGGCAGGCCCGTCATGGTGCAGGCGGGGGCATCCGACACCGGTCGCGATCTGGCCGCGCGTTTGGCCGAGGTGGTGTTTACCGCGCAAACGACGCTTGAGCAGGCAAAAAGTTTTTACGCGGACGTGATGGCGCGCCTGCCGCGATACGGGCGCTGCCCCGATGAGGTGCGGGTCATGCCAGGAATCTATCCGGTGGTTGGCCGCACCGAACAGGAAGCACGGGATAAATTCGCGTATCTACAGTCGCTAATTCATCCAAGCGTGGGACTTGCGGTGTTGGAGCATACGATTGGCGTCAACGGTCTGGAGAAATATCCGCTACACGGCCCGGTGCCGGAGATGGGTGACACCAATGGCCCCTTAAGCAGGCAGCGCCTGCTGCTTGAAGCGGCTCGGCGCGACAATTTAACCCTTTGGGAATTGTGCCTGTTGAACGCTGGTCCGCGTGGCCATCTGCTCGCGATTGGGACCCCGGCTCACATCGCCGACGTGATGGAAGAATGGTTCCTGGGAGATGCCGCTGATGGATTCAATGTCATGCCCGCTTGGCTGCCTGGTTCTCTGACGGAGTTCGTAGACCTCGTGATCCCGGAACTGCGGCGGCGCGGCTTGGTTCGAACCGAATATGAGGGGACGACGTTGCGCGGTCATCTTGGCCTACCAATGCCGGCCAGCCGCTTTCGGAGCATACCGATGGTGCCGGAATGAACTTGGCTCGATTCCGGGTGTTGGGTGCATTTTCGCAATTTTAGGGATGGGTCCAATGCGAAATTGTCGCCGATTATTGCAATTCATCGGAGCCGCTGGTGCAGCCAGCCTCGTCGTCACACTGTCGGGCTATGGTGCAAGGTCTCAAACGTCGAGAACGATCAAAGTCGTCGTTCCGCTCGAAGCGGGCGGCGGCATGGATGTTGTGGCCCGTGTGTTAGTCGAACAAGTCAACCGATCGCAAAGCCCAAAGATGGTGATCGAGAACCGCCCAGGGGCGGGAACGGCGATCGGAACCGAAGCTGCATCGCGCGCCGCACCCGATGGTAACACCTTACTGATCACCAATCCGGGGTTTGTCATCAGTTCGCAACTTCGAAAACTGAAATACAGTCCGCTGACCAGCTTCGAGCCGATTTGTCAGCTCGTGCACTACCCGACCGTAATCGTTGTCAACGCCGCATCGCCCTACCGCACGCTCGCCGATCTCTTGAATGCGGCACGTGGCAAGCCCGGCGAATTAACGATGGCGAACTTTATCGGGACGCAGACGCAAATCGGGTTTGAGGTGCTCAAACGCAAGGCCAATGTCGACATGACCTTCGTCCCATATCCCGGCGCCGGTTCTGCGGTGAGCGCGCTGTTTGGCGGGCACGTCACGTCGGCGTTCGTCAACGTCACAGCGGTGTCCGAGCATCTGATTGCAGGAACGCTGCGCGCGCTCGCCGCCACCTCGCGCATCGAGTCGCTCCCGGACGTACCGACCATCGTAGCGTCCGGCTACGCAGACTATGAGATGGACGGCTGGATCGGGTTGGTGGCGCCGGGAAAGACCCCGAAAGAGACGTTAGCCCAAATCGCCGGCTGGTTCACCGCAGCACTACTGGCATCCGACGTCAGGGAGAAGCTTGCCGCACAGGGACAATATCCGATGGGCATGTGCGGCGCAGATTTTGGCGCTTTCCTTCGCAAACAATATGACGAGTACGGCCGGGTCATTCGGGAAGCGAACATCAAGGCTGAGTGAGAACGACGGCAATTGGGTTCGCCTCGCTGAATGTCTCTTACGGGTCAACAACAGACCATCTCGCAGTGGCCGCTGGCAACGCTATAATTCGTTTCCATTGCGGTCTAGTTGGCGCGGCTCCGCTCTAGTCGTGGTCGCTGGCGAAATAGACGAAGTCGTGAGGCAGATGTGAGCGCGGAACGCCCCATCATCATCGTTGGCGGCGGGCTCGGTGGGCTGACGGCCGCACTCGCGCTCGCACATCACGGGCAGCCGGCACGCGTGCTCGAAGGCGCCCCGTCGTTCGGCGCCATCGGTTTCGGCATCCAGTTTGGCCCCAATGTTTTTCATGTGTTCGACCGCATCGGTGTGAGCGATGCCGTGCTCGAAGAGGCCGACTCTCCGGCAGCCGTTCTCACGATCGATGCACTGAAAGAGGTCACGCGCGTTTCGACCGGGCCGTCGCTGCGCGCCCGCTTCAAGTATCCCTACATCATCATTCACCGCATCGATCTGCATAACGTCTTGCTGGAGGCGTGCCGGCGTGATCCGCTCATCACGCTTGAGGCCGACGCCATGATGGCCGGCTTTGTGGACCGCGGCGAGTCGATCGCCGTGAAGACCGAAGACGGCCGTAACTTCGAAGGCGCCGCCTTGGTCGGCGCTGACGGAATCCGCTCGCGCACCCGCGCGCAATTGTTCGCCGACGACCATTGACGCCGCGCTCGAAGCCCGCATTCAAGACAGTCTTGCCCGTGGCGTCAGCTACCGGGTTACGGCCGAGATTTGCGGTGTTGCTCTTGGCACTGTGCAGCGGATTGCAGCGGCGTCTCGCCCTTTCGGTGGCGACGTCGAGCCGGTCGCGGCATGAAGCGTTAGCCCCTGTGCTGGTACAGTTGCCAAGCGATAGCGGTTCTGGCGTGAGGGGTACTCCACAGGGCCGCCTCGCCCCGGAAAACTCACCAGCGACGGGTGCCGCGAGATCCCGTTACAGGCGAGACCTTATACAATTTTCTTTCCCCTTCTGGACCTGCTGGCGATCGCACGCCGACGGCCGCAGCTTCGGCATGGCGATCAATCACCGTCTCAAACCGTATTGGTCCGTAGTACGTTCGATACCTGCCGTACCGACCCGATCGAGGGTTCACAGCAGCTATGGGCCAAGACCCGACATCGCGGGCCCTTCCTGACGCACGGGAATTGACGTAATGTAGATCGCGAGCTGCCAACGGGACGGCCGAAGTCCTGTCAATTAAGGCAGCGTTGGTGCCGTCGGCCGGCCAGCATTCTCCAACTCAATCGATATCAGTTCTGCGGGCCGTGTTCGGTGGTCGCAGATGGCCAGTCTG
>JASHYD010000966.1 GCA_030043175.1 Xanthobacteraceae bacterium
CACAGGCGGCTAATTCGTTAGCTCTTCTTCCGGTGCGTCGGGAAGACTTACCCCCGCCGCCAGCACCTCTTCGAACACGAGTGATACTCGGCCACCGATACTGTCAGCTGCGCCACCATTGTACTGACGGAATGGGCGGCCCAGACATATGGCCTGGCCGCCTCTCTTTGCGAGGGGAGAAAATCGAGGGCGAACGACATAGGCGGACTCGGTCATCACCCACAGCGAGGACGGCGGGCCGGCGCCCGTGATGACCTGTAATTGTCACAGTTCACACCCCGCGCCCCTTCAGCGATGATGTCGCCCACCCACCGCGACGTAGTGCCGCCCGACCGGACCGGTCTCCGGCCGGGCGGCCGACCGACCCTGACTCCCATGTGCCGGTCGGGTCGGTCATCTCTTGCACCCGGACGACAAAGCGCCCGGCGGCGCTCTACCCGTCTGGCTCGCGCTGGCGGTCAATCATCGGGAGGAGGTCGTCGTCATTCGACGTGGACGGCCAAAGGTCGCCCGGCAATTCGTCATTGAGCCTTTCGGAAAGGGACCAACGGTCCGGCGCCGCAATAACACACTGTGAAATGCTTTCGAGTTTAAGCTCGTTAAGCGTTCTACAAAGACGTCTCAAGTACTTTGCCAATGGGCCGGCAGCTTGGCAAGCGCGCCAGGCGATGGACCGCAATGAGGGTACCGCAACGCTCCGCAAAGTGCGTCACGAACGATCGATGCTGCTGCCAAGGAGTCAAGACGGATGCGACTGTTTGCGGTGTAGCGGCGGTCGTCGGAAGGCTAGAGTCAGCAGGACTCCACGAGGTGCTTCCCGAGCACGGCGACAATCTCACCGGCATCAACCCCTTCAGTGCCTTACCGCGTCTCGGGGGTTCAATGGCGGGCTCAACCGTTCCTTGGTGCATATGGCAGGGCACGGGCCTCGCCGCGTCACGTAGAGATATCGCGCGCAAGAGTTTGATCGCTCGATTTCGCCAAGCAGAAGCAGCGAACTCTTGATGGAGGCCAGAAAGATATTGAGCTAGTCGCACGCCCCGGGACGGCCCCACATTGCGACTCTACAGCCAGCGGTGAGGCGATGACCCGCCCTAACGGCGAAATGCGGTGCCTTGCAGGTTCCCGTTACAGGCGAGGGTTAAACGCTCTTCATCATCTGACGGTATTCAGCCGCCCGTCGTCTCATGTCAGGATTTGTCGAGGCCAGCGTAGGGGTTTCAAGATGCCAGCCACGAAGCTGATGCGCATAAGTGTGGAGTTTCGGAGTTTCTAAGCTCCAGGAGAATGTGTGACAATTGACCTATGATCCAATTGATAGAAGCTGGTGGCCGCGCTGTATTGAGTGCGGTTAGCCACACTCGGATTTAGCCGCGGCCTTTGCCCGAGATGCTGCATGCGAGACTTTCGGCGTCGGGCCCGCATGAAGGGCTGTACCTGTGCAAGCTGTGGCGTCTCGTTTCTATCGCCTCGGCGTGACACGCTCTTTTGCTCGCAAGTATGCCGGCAACGAGCGCATCGCGTGGCCCGCCAGAAGCGCGCCTAACGCGGCCGTACGGCGGCCAAAGAACAGCGAGGTGATTTTAGCGCGGCGGCGGGCCCTATCAGCGACGCCGCTTACGCACTCCCTGCGCCGCGATGATCTCCGGTTTGTGGTGTTCTGCTTCTCGAAGTCGGATGCGGGGGCGTTTGCCAAGCGGTTCGATGGGGAGCGGTTGGCCACGGGCAGCGGGCGCTGATTCTGAGTCAAGTGGGCGCCCCGAGCACGTTGTTCAGGACGAACGCAAGGTGCAAAACGTCAGCTCCCGTAGGAGGACCGGACCAATAGATGGCCAACGATGCAGCTTCCGATTTGGTCTGAAAGTGACCCGAAGCGGCGGTTCGTGAAGGTGTTCGGTTGCAGTCGTTTAGAGCCACAACCCCACCTAGATCACCGTTTTGGGTTCCGGTGGGGGATCGCCCGGCCCCTCAGGAGGACCGCCATAGCATTGTCCTTTGCTCTGTAACGAGACTACATTGTTGCGGGCGTACGCTCCGCGCCGAAGAGTGTTTGCGGAAAGGGCCACTCGCCACATAGATCGACGATCCGGGAAAGGAACGGCTATGTCTCGTTCGTGCGTCATTATCGCCGCGCTGCTGATGAATTGTGCAACGCTGACGGGTCTCCTGTTCATTGCGCCTTCCCCAACGCTTGCGGCCGACCCCGAATCTTGCGCACCCGCCGGTGGTCTTAGTTTCATCTGTGGCGTGAGGAGCCCTGAAGATTTGGTCCCGCTGCCCGACAGCCGCTACATTATTGCCAGTGGCATGGTCGAGGGAAGCGGCCTTCATCTCGTCGACACCGCAGCAAAAACCGCGCGTTCCTGGACCGCCAAGCCGCCCTCCGCCGCGTCGCCGATATATCACGATTGCGCAGCTCCACCGGCACCCGACAAGTTCGTCGCACACGGTCTCAATATTCGCCAGCAGGATCAGGGGCGAGAAACGCTCTACGTCGTTAATCACCGCGGACGCGAAACCATCGAAGTGTTCGACATTGACTCGCACAACGCCGAGCCGGACCTCACCTGGGTCGGCTGCATCGCGATGCCTGCGGGATTGAGTGCCAACAGCGTGGCATCCGCACCCGACGGCGCGATCTTCGCGACAGTGCTGATTCATCCGGGCACGTCCTTTGCCGATCTGATCGCGCAGCGTCCCACGGGCGCGGTGTATGTGTGGCGACCGGGTTCGTCCGGTTTCCAGCGCGTGTGGGGAACGGAGCTTGCTGGAGACAACGGCGTCGAAGTCTCACCGGACGGCCGGACGATCTACGTCGCCGCGACCGGCCAGAGTGCTGTCGCGATATTTTCGAACAGCAATCCCGCCAATCTGGTGCGCATGGTAGCGACCCCGGCTTTTAATCCGGACAATGTGCATTGGGTTGATGGACGCTTATTAGTCGCGGGGATGAACCTCGATGAGCCGGCGTGTGGCGGACGCATCCAAGTGGAGAACCGCGTGGCCAATTTCACCTGCCCGCGCGGCTACGTCATCGCGGCGATCGATCCTGTCACGACGGCGATAACAACCGTCGCAAGCGGACCCGCGACACCCGGATACACCGGCGTGGCGACCGGCCTTGTAGTGGGCAAAACACTGTGGCTGGGCTCCTTCACCGCCGACAAGCTTGCATATCGGACTCTGCCGTAGAGTCGGCCATCTCCACACGGCGCGTGTTAATTCGGCAAAGCCCGCTCAGCTTAGGATCGTTTATCTCTCAAAGTGGCCCGAAGCCGGAGTGGCGACGCTCGGCTTGGCACATCCGCAGTTTAGGTAACTCCGGACATGCCATTAACCGAGTCTGATTGGCGCTCACCACGACTCGATCGGCAGCCGCAGCTCGGCGAGCCTGTTGATGACCGCGTCCGGAGCGGCCTGCGCGTACGCAGGCACATTGCTGTGCGGGACCAGCACCGTCCGCATGCCCACCCGCTGCGCGCCGTGTACGTCATCGAA
This sequence comes from Xanthobacteraceae bacterium, assembly GCA_030043175.1. Next base: position 3,499 of record JASHYD010000966.1, read on the forward strand.
CGGCCGGTCGCCGACGAACACGCAGCGGGCCGGGTTCGACACACCGACCGCTGCCATAGTGCTCGAAATGCCTCCGGGTGCGGCTTGGTCCAGTCGATCTCGCTGCTGTAGACGGCGCCGTCGATGAGGTCGAGGACGCCGTCACGGCGGAACACGTCTTCGTGCCTGTTGGCCAGCACGCCGACCTTGATGCCGCGGCCGCGCAGGTGGCGCAGCAGTTCCGGCACGTCAGGGTCGGTGAACGTGTACGGCTCCCAGGCACTCATGTAGCCGGCGATCAGCTCCGCGCTGGCGACGACGCCCGCCAGCTCGAAGACAGCCGCCATCGTCGCACTGCGCTGGGAGTCGAGCGCTGCGCGCCACAGCTGCGATTCGGCTGCGTAGAGAGCAGCCGCGAACGCGGCAGCCTCGGGTGCGGGGAAGTGCGGCTCGCAGACCGCTGACCACAGCTGCGCGCCGTCGATGGTGTGCCAGGGCGTTGAGCGTGCCGCCCCAGTCGAATATCATCGCGTCGAGTCCCACACACCAATGCTAGGCCTGATCCGGGTTGCTTTGGAAGGGCCGTGATGTCTCTTACTGGCCCAAGGCTGCCGAGTTGGGCGGCGCGTCAAGTCGGGCAGCTATCCGAGGTACACCGGACGTGCTGCTAACGTGGTCGGAAGGGCAGCAGTTGACCCATAGCGGCCCGATGGCGGAGCACTGAGTTGCAAGGGAACGGTAACTTGATGGCATTTGCTGGATTGCTCGTGGCCTGAAATCGCGTGTGGACAGCTTACCTATTCGATCACCTCGTCGGCGAGAATCTGGAGCGAGGTCGGCAAGCCAATTTCCTTGGCGGTCCTCAGATTGACAGCCGGCCTGGGCCTCGCAGCCGCTGTGGTCCTCATCATGGTCATCGTCGGGCTGCTACGGTGACCGTTGATCATCGCGCCACAAACCCGCGTGGCGTCCAGCATTTTTACTTCCGAGAATTAAACTCATCGGAACCAAACGCCGCCGAAGCCTCGATCAGGCCCATCCAGGTGCCGCATCTATTTTTTTGGCACAAGGACCAGAAAACCAAAGCAAGTTCTCGAGAACTTGAGGGCGGACAGAGCACCAAAATAAGACTGGCTGCCGCGTCCTGGTCCGCGCCCTGAACCTGCCGGGTATCGAGCT
>JASHYD010000967.1 GCA_030043175.1 Xanthobacteraceae bacterium
CCATGAACACGGATTTTCCGGTCTTAAGCTGAAAAATCATCTAATATTAGACAAAAATCATCTAATATTAGACATAGACTCACCGAATTAGACCACCGCGGCGCACAGCTGCAGCAATTTGGCGCCGCCGGATGGGTCCCTCTCTCGCGCTCGGTTTGAGAAAGCGTTTACGCTTCTTTGGCATAACGGCGATGCGAAAAATGGCGCCCCGATGTCAGAATGGCGTGACGAGATCAACCGAAAGGCCCTCGCGCGGCTCACTGCGGCTCTACCCGCGGTGTTTCCGCGGCCTGCGCTCATTCACGCGTTGGGACGGCGTTTAACGCCGCCGCTGCCGCGGCTTGCGGTCGATTCCTATTGGCGCGCCCATCCGCTGCGCGCAGACCGGCTCGCACGCGCGCTGGCGATGCGCAGCGGCGCTCCGCCGGGATGGACCTGGCGGCTCGCCGATGAAAAGCCGGCCCGCGTGACACGCCGCAAGGCGGCTCCTCGCGAGCCTGTTGCGGACCGTCTCCCGCAACCGGACGAGGGCCGGCAGCGGTTAATGAGTTTCCGGATTCCGCCCGCGCCCTATCGCGAGCAGCGCCACGCGCGCGGGGCGGGGTTTTGTTGCATTTGCGGCCAGCCGGTCTATCGGTTCGGCTGGCACGCCGACTTGTGGGATCGTGGCTCGAACCAGAACGCCCTCTGGCACGCAGCTTGCGTCGTTGCGTGGGATTTTTGGACCGGGCCCAGCGACTATGCGCGCGTCCTCAGGCGGCTGCAAAAGCGGCGCTGCGCGCAAACCGGCCACCGCCTGTGGAAGACCGCACAGGTCGACCATCGCGTGCCGCTGTTTCGCGTATGGCGCGAGCATCGTTGCATGCCTTGGCCGTCATTGCTCGACTTCTGGGGACTGCCGAATCTGCAAGTGATCAATCGGGATGCTCACGCGGGAAAATGCGCCGAGGAGGCGCGGTTTCGCCGCGTGATCGCGGATGGCGCCTAGCCGGCACCGCGTTACGGCGCGCGCCGTGCCGTAATCGGCGGTCGGCAGCGCCGCCCGCGCACCCGCGCGCATTGCCCACCGCCGAGGCGGCGCCGTAGCAAGACGCGAGGGGCGAAGTGCGGCGCAACCGCGTGCGCCGGCACCAGGCGACCGCAAGGTTCGCCCCTGCAGCCGCTCGTCATGATGCGCCGATCCTGTCACAGATGGCCGAAGCGAGTGCCTAATTCGTTCCCCGCTCGTTGGGCCGATAGGTCTTGGCGAAGCCGTTGCGCGCATTAATCACCGTGAACGTGCCGTCCGGCTGCGCCGAAACCTTGATCCAATAGGCCGGCCCGTTGTGCGCCGGCGGCGGCGGCGTGCCGGGGCCCGGCGCGGGAGCCGCGATCGGCCGGATCGGCATCGCAGTGAGCGGCTCGTCGGTGCCATTGGCGATGAAGATCCCCGGCACTGTGTATTCCTGCCCGCTGAGCTGAGAGAAGTGTATCTGCCACAGGTCCTCGAGACCAGGCGAGGAATGCAGCACCTTCATGACATCCGGCTGGCCGCCCTTGCGGGTACCGTTGTTGATGATCGCGACGCGCGGATGGGTCGCATGAATCATCACTTCCGAACTCGAGCTATCGACACCGTGATGCAGGCCGAGGAAAACGTCGATGTCGCCGAGACGGTTGTTCGGGCACATCAGCTCGAATTCCTTGTTCTTGGTGAGATCGCCCAAATGCACAGTGCGGAATTTTCCAAACGTGACGTGGACCCCGACCGACATTGGATCCTCAGCATTGTTTTCGCCCGGCTTGAAACTTGCGCAGTAGGGGTTCGAGCCGCCCGCGCCGGGCAGCGGCGTTTTGATCGTCTCGCCCGCCGACGTCACCACCTGCACGTCAAGGCCGGCAACCGCGATCTTGTCGCCCGGCTTGGCGACCGTGTGCTTCGCGCTGGCGTAGAGCTTTGGATAAACGTCGGCCAGGAACGCGTCGACTTCGGGACTGGGCTGTACGTTGGGGCCGTGGTCGATGAATTGCCGGATCGGGATCCGTTTCGCGACTTCTGCCAACCCGCCGTAGTGATCGCCGTGCCAATGGGTGATGATCAGGTTGTCGATCCGCGTGAGGCCCGCGTCCTTGGCTGCCGCCAAGATGCGCTCGGCATCCCGCACCGCCGCGGCGGGCGCCACATTGCCGGTATCGATCAGCAAGGATTCCCCCGACGGCGCCACGAATAGCGTGGCGTTGCCGCCTTCGACATCCACCACATAGATATCCAAGGTTGTGCGCGGCTGCGCGGCCGCGCTGTCTGGTCTCGACTGGGCGACCAGCACCAAGCCGGCGACGGCCGCCAACCATAAAGCCTTGCCCATGAATTCCTCCCTGTGCTCGCATTGATCAAGGTACAGGCATATTATGGTTGAAAAAGATGACGTGAAACAGTCACTGGCGACGGCGCTCGACTGCCAGGATATCTCGGAGGACGCGGGCAATGACAATGACGAACCGCCTCGTGCTGGTCGCCGCGCTCACGGTTGCAGGGCTTGCGCCTGCCCGCGCGCAGGCGCCGGCCGCCGCACATACCATCCTGGTGAACGGCAAAGTCATCACCCTCGACAGCGCCTCGTCGATCGTCGAAGCCATCGCGATCCGCGACGGGAGTATTCTCGCGGTCGGCAGCAACGCGGCCATCCGCCAACGCGCCGACGCGCGCACCACCGTCATCGACCTCGGCGGCCGCGCCGTCGTGCCGGGCTTAATGGATTCGCATATTCACGCGCTGCGGACCGGCCTCAGCTACGGGGTTGAGCTGAGCTGGATTGGCGTCCCGAGCCTCGCGAGGGGCCTCGAGCTCATTCGTGAGGCGGCACAGAGGTCGCCGCCGGGCGCGTGGATCAAGATCGGCGGCGGCTGGACCGAATTGCAGTTTCCGGAACAACGCGGCCCCACCATCGCGGAGCTGGTCGCCGCAGCACCCAACCGGCCCGTCTATGTGCAGCGCCTCTACAACACGGCCTGGATCACGCCGGCCGGCCTCAAGCTGATGAAGCTCACACCAGACAGCGACATCCCGGGCGGTCAGGCCGAAAAGGATGCCAACGGCAACCTCACCGGGGTCTTCACGGGCGTCAATCGCACGTTCAATTTCTTCACCGCAAAACTTCCGGGGCCGAGCTTTTCCGATCAGGTCGCCGGCACCGCCAAGTATTTCC
>JASHYD010000968.1 GCA_030043175.1 Xanthobacteraceae bacterium
TAGAGCGGCCCGGTAGTGTACTGCAGCCTCGCGGCTCGCGGATCGTCTGCTCGCTAGGTCGCCAGCGTCAATCCAATATGTCACAGCACTTTCGGGTTTGGCGGCTTGCTCAAAGTGATGCGCGAGGATTTCTGGCTGATCGTTCGCGATCTCAGCAAAATGCGCCTGTAATGCTTGAGCGATGCGAGCATGCAACTGACGCCGCGGCTGACGCAATAGCGTGTTGTACGCGGCATCTTGAATGAGCGCGTGCTTGAAGATAAATGCGGCGGAAGGGGGGACACCTCGACGGAGCAGAAGCCCCGAGTCAACAAGTCGAATAAGGGAGGATTGCAGGTCGGACTCGCTTAGACGGCTGACAATTGCCAGCAGGCCGTATGAAAACTCCCGCCCTATCGCGGCTCCAATTTCCGCAACCTGCTTGGCTGGACCGAGCCGATCGAGTCGTGCCATCAACGAGGCTTGAAGCGTCGTCGGTACGATGGACAGCCCTTTCCATGAGGCAAGCCTTTTTGAGCCCTGCGGCTCATCCAACTCCAAAACGGCTTTTGTGACGAGGCAAAGCCCGCCCGGTGTGCCGAACGCGCCCGCCACCATCACATTTCCGGACGCTGCCGCCCCGGCCGACCCATGCGTGATTGCAAAAGCCAAGAGCCACCGCGACGGCTGTCTGGCGGCATGGGGCCCGAGTCATCAGCGGCGAGCAGTAATAAGCTGCGATGCAGTCATGGCGCACGTCTCCTGTTCTGTCCGTTCATCCCAGTAAAAGCGGCGATAATCAGAAAACCGCCCTGCTCAAACTTGCGGAACGCGGCAACCGCGAACACCGAGAGGCAGGGCCGAAGATGATTGCCCCCGATGATGGTGGTGCGCCGCCAAGCCTGCATGTCCGGCGCCACGATCATGAAGATTTCCGTCTTCAGCCTCGGCGCCCGGAATACGAAGCCGCCCGTCCTGGCGTTGACTACGCGGCTTCGATTGCATCGTGGCTGCTGTCGCCCCGGAGCGCCGGCTCAGTTTCAAATGCATTTCCGTGTCTGGTCGCAACAGGGGCGGACGGAACCAGCTCGTCCCGATCGCGCACACCACCCCTTCCCTCATCGAGGCCGCCGGCGTCGGCACATTGACAGCAAGTAACGCTTAGCCCTTGCGTCCGCTCACCGAACGTCCTCTCCCATCCACTGCGGCGGGAGAGGACCGAACAAGAGGGCCATTAACCGAAGGTCTTTCGCAGCGTCGCAACGGAAACATGCGGCCAAGCGAAAGCCGGCGTCCCCGGAATTTTGAGCGCTGGGAAGTTCAACATCACCATCTGAGCATATTGAAGCTGCATGATGGGTGGTAGATCCGGATGGGTGAGCTTCTCCAGCCAGAAGGTCGCGTAAACCAGGGTCGTATCCGCATTTGGTTGCAGAAACGATAAATTCTCTGCGCCGCCGCCAGCCTGAGCTAAGTTCACCGGCGGGGTACTCGCTGGCAGTGGGGATCCGTTGATGACTGGCGCCGCGAAGAATGAGATGGACGGCACCGTCGAGATATTAAGCGCTACACCGCTGAACGAGTAGCCCTGAGCTATCTGATCCACGATGGTCTGTTGCAGCAATATGGCCGGATCGTTGACCAGCGCCTGCGTGATGCCCGGCGGCAGGACCGGAGGCAAATTGCCCAGGGGAGTTCGCGTGTTTGTGGAGCTAGGAGGGTTGGTGAGGGTGTATTCCGAGAACCCTCCGCCGGGCTTGGACTGTGCTTCCGAAGTACCCGCTGCGAAAACAGGAGCGCCGAGAGGCACGCCGGGCGCAAGCGGCGGCTGGAGATCGATGGCGGTAGTGTTAAACGAAGGGAAAAGCGAGAAGGCTGGATTTCCGCCGCTGATGGGATTGGCCCCGGGACTAATCGTTGGGGGGCCATCGAAAGGCGTGGCCACGCCCTGAGCCAGCAGCGAATTGCCGTGAGGTATATTGGCCATGCGACTGACGAGTTGTCCTCCCGCAGGCGGCGACAGCGGGGGATTGGAGGTCGCGGGCTGTGTGACCCAAATGCCCGGCTCGATGTGCAGCGCTCCGCCGGTGGTGGCGTCGCTTATCTTTTGCAAGTAGGTCAGACCGAAGAGCTCGATGTCGGGTTGCGCGAAGCCGCGGTTCGGGATCGAGGAGGATATCGGGTCGAATTTCGTTGTTTCATTTGTCAGATTAAGCTCCAGAAATACATTTGTCTGGTCCTCGAAATCCGGCCGGGCCACGAGATTGAAGCCGGTCCCGTGCCAATTGCCGGCAAGCTCTGCTAGGAGACCCAAATTTTGCAAGACTGCTTCGTTGTCTGGACTAATGCGCACCGACGGAATTCGTGGATGTGCAGCCTGGCCATTACCCATTGCTACCTCCCTGTGTTACGGTTGCCGTATTGTGAGAAAGTGCACTTAACGCAGTACAGCCACAAGCAATGTTAGGCCCGGCGCCGCAACAATTGTTTTCATGGTTACTATCGGCCTGACCGCAAAATAGTGAACACACGGGCGTCAGAGAATTCGTAGTCCACTCCGGCGGGCGGCAATCCTCTTTCAAGGGCCAGGCGTCGATATTTTAGTTAGCGCAAGCGGTAAGTTACTGTACGTAGGAGTGTTGTCGAGCCTCCTTCACACGAGAGAAAGGCGCTCGTCTTGGGGTGAGGAGGTCGCAGCGGTCGCGATACTGAGGAAGCGAGTTAGCACAGCAGCATGGTTAATCAGCGATAACAAACATTCTTGCTACTAATCGACCTTCGGCCCTATCGAGCGCAAGTACTGTCTCGACTATTCGTTGAAGCGCTTCAGCGCGGCTCGGCTTGCCGTCTGATGGTGTCAAGAGTATCCACGTTAAGCCCCGGCCAAGAGCCGGAGTTACACGGCCTCTTCAAGATGCTGAATGGCCGCCTCCGGCGCCGGCATGGCGGTAGGTGCGACCTGCCGACTCAGGAGCTTGTTCGCGATTTTCAGGGTGGCGCCAATGTCCAGGAATACGTCACCCTATCCTCATGCGAAATTAACTGCCCGGTCGGCAAGTCCCTTGATGTCGAGAAGCGTCGGGATATGCCGGTCGAGCCCGGACGCATACAACATTCACGAAAGGTGACGCGATGACCTGATCGTCACCCTGTTGCCGTTTTGGCGCAACGAAATCTCGCTTTACGACCCATGACGCGGCGGCGTTGCGGGCACCGAGTCCCAGATTCAAGATCGAAAGACCTGGCAGGTCTTGGATCAGCCAGGCGGGCGCTTCGTCGCTGGCCGTGTAGCGCGGCCACGGATTGTCTCCCGATCCGTTGGGATTGCCCGTCCGGGCAAAATTGGCCCAGGCGGAGACAAGTTGATCGGACAACATTACCTGGTTGCGGTTCAGCGGATGGGGAATGCCCTGCGGTCCGCCGTGCCAGAGC
>JASHYD010000969.1 GCA_030043175.1 Xanthobacteraceae bacterium
CGCTATCCGACCTGGAGCGAGGAGAATTGCGGCGAGTCCAACAATCATGTCACCATCGCCGATGAGGACTACATGCTGAGCGCCGAGGGCCTCCTGATGCCGACCAGGAAAGACCAGGCGCCGCCTGACCTGCGCTATTTCAAGAACTACAACCGGTAACAGCACCGTCTAGGAGAGAAAACCATGCGATTGAAACATCTGTTGCTTTTCACGAGCGCCGGCGTGTTCGCTCTTCTCGCCGGGTTGCCCACGGGTGCGCTCGCACAATCGGCCGCGGCGATCACTGGACGTGTGACTTCGGCCGAGGAAGGCCCCATGGAAGGCGTACTGGTGAGCGCCAAGAAGCAGGGCTCGAGCATGACGGTGACGGTCGTGACCGATGCCAAGGGCCAATACAGCTTCCCGGCGGATCGGGTCGATGCCGGTCGCTATGCGCTCGCCATCCGCGCGGCAGGTTATGATCTCGATGGCCCCAAGCAGGTGGATGTTGCGGCGGGCGGCGCCACGGCGGACATCAAGCTCGTCAAGACGAAGAACCTGGCAAACCAGCTCTCCAACGCTGAATGGCTCATCAGCGCGCCTGGCCCCGACAATCTCAAGGCCAACATGACGAATTGCGTAAGCTGTCACACGCTGCAGCGCGTGTTTGCCTCGGCCCACGACGCTGAGGAGTTCAAGCAAATCTTCAAGCGCATGGGCACCTACGCGCCAGGCAGTACGCCGGTCCATCCGCAGAAGCTCCTGCCGGGGCCGCGCGGCGACCGCTCTCCCATGCCCCCTTCGCAATGGGAAGCGACCTCGGCGTGGCTCGCAAGCGTCAACCTGAATTCGAGCGAGACGCTGTCCTATGAGTTGCTGACGCTGCCGCGGCCCAAGGGCGCCGCAACCAAGGTCATCTACACGGAATACGATCTGCCGCGCAAAGCCGCGCAGCCCCATGACGTGGTCGTCGATCGCGACGGCATGGTGTGGTATTCCGATTTCAGCAACCAGTTCGCGGGCGTGCTTGATCCGAAAACCGGCAAGGCGACCGACATTGCGATCCCGGTGCTCAAACCTGAACAGCCGAAGGGCAGCCTGGAAATCGAGCTGGAGGCGGGCGAGAAGAACGTCTGGCTTGCGTTGATGTACCAGGCGGGCCTTGCCCGGATCGATCGCATCACCCATCAAGTCGCGATGTACCCCTATCCGAAAGAGTGGCAGTCAACCTCAGCGCAAGCCTCGATGGTGTCGCCGCAGCACGCCGACGTCGACGGCAAGGTCTGGAGCAACAACCAGGATGTGCACACCATGTATCGCCTGGATGTGAAGACCGGCGAGTACGAGAACCTGGGGCCTTCCAAGGACCCGCGCGGCAAGCAGATCTCGGCCTATGGGATGCCGACCGACCTTGAAAACAACGTGTATCAGCTGGAATTCGGCGGCACCAGCATCGGGTTGCGTGACGCCAAGACCGGCGCCGTCACCATCTACGAGACGCCGATCAAGAATTCGCGGCCGCGGCGCGGCCGGGTCGATGGGCAAAACCGCCTGTGGCTCGCCGAATATGGCGGCAACGCCATCGGCCTGTTCGATCCAAAGACAGCGACCATCAAGGAATATCAACTTCCCACCAAGTGGGGCGCCCCCTACGATGTCGTGCCCAACAAGGACGCCGCACGGGTGTGGACCGGCTCCATGCTCAATGATCGCGTCGCACGGCTCGACACCGAGAGCGGAGAGTTCACCGAATATCTGCTGCCGCGTCCGACCAACATCCGGCGCGTGTTCGTACAGGAAACCGGACACAAAGCTGCGCTCTGGATCGGCAGTAATCACAACGCCTCGATCATCAAGGTCGAGCCGCTGGAGTGACCGGACCGCAAGGATGTCAAGAACGCGATGGCCGGGCGGTCCCGGCCGTCGCGGCCGCTTTTCGGTTCGGGTTGGTGGCCGGATTGTGTGAGGCGAAATCGAAAGTGCCGCGCACGCCGCTGTGACGAGCCAGATTTCGCGTCGCCTCGCGCCCGCGTCGCCTCGCGCCCAGCGCTGCACCCCGACCGAACGATGCGCTAGCTTGTTTCAAGCCGTCATCGCCAGCCACGTCACAGGCAACAAGACAAAGGCCGGAACATAGGATCATCACAATGAAAAAAGTCCTTGGCACACTCATGGCCGGGTCCGCCGTCGCAGCCGCAATGCTCATCGGGGTCGTGCCGCTGGCGGGACAGGACAATCGCGTGCCGCGCGGCGCAGACGGCAAGCCTGACCTGAACGGAATCTGGCAGGCCCTCAATGAAGCGAACTATGATCTTGAGGCTCACGTGGCGCGTGCTGCCATGGCGCTTCGCCCCGGACCATACGGTCCGCTACCGGCGGCGCAGACATTGGCGCTGGGCGCCGTCGGCGCGGTGCCGCCCAGCCTTGGGGTGGTGGAGGGCGGCGAGATTCCCTATAAGCCCGAAGCGCTCGCAATAAAGAAGCAGAACCAGCAAGACTGGTTGAACCTCGACCCGGAGATCAAATGCTATCTCCCGGGCGTGCCGCGTGCGACTTACATGCCCTACCCGTTTCAAATCCTGCAAAGCGCGAGCGCGCTGACGTTCGTCTACGAGTACGCCGGCGCCGTGCGAAACATCTTTTTCAAAGACCCCGGGCCCGCTCCGGCCGACTCGTGGATGGGCCAATCCGTCGGACGCTGGGAGGGCGACACTCTGGTGATCGACGTCACCGATTTCAACGATCGGACCTGGTTTGACCGCGCCGGAAATTACCATAGCGACAAGCTGCACGTGGTGGAGCGCTACACGCGGCTGAGCCCGGATTTGATGTCTTACGAAGCGACCATTGAGGATCCGGCTGTCTTTACGCGACCCTGGAAGATCAGCATGCCGCTCTACCGGCGCCAGGAGAAGAATGCGCAGCTCCTCGATTTCAAGTGCGTGGAGTTTGTCGAGGAGCTGCTCTACGGGCAGTATCGGAAGCATCCGCTGAAGGAATAAGCGCGTAGGGCGTTTCCATGGTAGGATCCCCGGGATCGCGACGTTTAGGAGAGGAAATTGTCGGTATTCGTCCTCGATCTGCGCCAGCGGCCGGTCATGCCATGCTGTGAGAAGCGGGCTCGCCTGCTTCTCGAACGCGGCCGGGCGGTTGTCGATCGCAGCTACCCGTTGACGATTGGCTTGAAGGACCGCGCCCGGGGCGATATCGCGCCTGTCCAATCAGCGAAGTGGTTACGGCTCGCCGCGCGTTCCGCCGCGCAGGCCTTCGCTAACGCCCGTTCCTCAATCAAGGCGAGCGCAAGAACGGCCACGGTTTTTCTCGCGGCTCCTGCATGGGCACCGCGTCGGTTCGCGGCTTGCGAAGCGGCGACATGGTGCGAGCCGAGGTGCCACAGGCAAGCAGGCCGGGACCCACGGTGGATGTGTCGCGGCTGGTGGCAGCGGCTCTCTCGGAGTGGGCCATGCCGGCGGAATCAACGCCAAGTACTTGCAAGCTTCTCCATCGCGCGGACGGCCATTGCTATGCCCGGCAACCGCGCTTCCTCCCCGTCCTTAAGAACGGGTGAACGGGGTTTAAAAACGGGGTTTAAAAACACGGGAGAGTTCGATGACGAAGCGATTCACTTCCACGACGAGCGCGGTCGCAATGGCGCTCGGGCTCATCTCTCTGACAGCATTTTTCCCCGCCTCGGCCCAACTGACGAACACCCCGAGCGTCGCCGTGGCAAACTCCAACCTGCCGCGCACCGGCGACGGACATCCGGATTTGCAAGGCATCTACGATCTCGCGACGATGACGCCGCTCGAACGGCTGCCCGGCGATCCGCCCTTCCTGACGAAGGAAAAAGCCGTGGCGCTGCAGAGAGCCGAGACCCAGCGCAGGGCTGAGGACGACGTGCCGTCTGCGCCGAATCGTCCGCCGCCGCCGGTTGGCGGCGATACGAGCCCGCCGAAGTCGTTCTTCGAAGCGTTGGAGAAGGCCGGAGGCGGCGCCGTCGGCGGCTATAACCGTTTCTGGCTCAACCAGGGCTCGGCCTATACCGAGGTCGCCGGACAGATAAGGACATCGATCGTCGTCGACCCGCCGGACGGCCGTCTGCCTGCCTACAATGAGGCGGCACGCAAGCGGATCGCCGTCGCGCGGGTGACGCCCGGGTCCACGGCTCAAGAGCGCCAGGATGGCACGGCGCAGCCACCGGGCGCCCAAGACAACCCCGAGCAGCGGCCGCTCTCCGAACGCTGCCTGCTCGGATTCGGTTCGACCTCCGGTCCGCCGGCGCTGCCGGACTATTTCTATAATGATCTGCACCAGATCGTGCAGACTGCCGACCGGATCATGATTCTGAGCGAGATGGTGCACGATGCGCGCATCGTGCGCATGAACGCCGAGCATCTGCCGAAGAACGTCCGCCGCTGGATGGGAGACTCGGTGGGGCATTGGGACGGCGACACGCTCGTTATCGACACCACCAATTTCACCGACAAGACCCGTTTCCGCGGCTCGACGGAAAATCTCCACGTCGTCGAGCGCTTGACCCGCGTTGACGACAAGACCCTCCTTTACCGCTTCACGGTCGACGATCCGCAGACCTGGGACCGGCCCTGGACCGGTGAGTACACGTGGCCTGCGACCACCAAGCCGATCTACGAATATGCGTGCCACGAAGGCAACTACGCGCTTGCCAGCGTCTTGCGAGGCGCCCGGCGCCAGGAGGCTGAGGAGGCAGCGGCGCAAGCCAGGAAATGACGAGAAGCCTGGGTCTTGGCGGCGTCGTGCGACGCGATCGGATCAGCTCCGCGGCGCGAGCCGGGCGAGGGCAGGTCGCCCCGCACCTTTGGAGGACACCGCAATCGTGACGTTGGTCGGTGCGACGTCTGCTGCCATCGCATGAAGACGCGCATGGTTGGCTACAACGAGGAGGAGGGGTTCATCACGTTAGCCCTCAAGCGTACGCTGGCGGCGCTTCTGTTCGCGCTGGTTGTCTTTCCTGTCCTGTCCCGCGCGCAGCAGCTTGAGCTTGCGAAGCCGGAAGATGTCGGCTTTTCCCGCGAGCGGCTGGACCGGATAGCGGACACGCTCAACGCGGATATCGCCAACGGGACCATTCCGGGCGCGACGCTCCTGATCGTGCGAAACGGCAGGATAGCCTTTTATGAGTCGTTTGGCTGGCTGGATGCGGCGACCAAGACGCCGATGCCGAACAACGCGATTTTCCGCATCTATTCCATGAGCAAGCCGATCACCTCGGTTGCGGCAATGATTTTGGTCGAGCAGGGCAAACTGTTCCTCAACGACCCGGTCCACAAATACATTCCGGCTTTTGCGAACATCAAGGTGGCGTTGCAAAAGCCGGGCGCGCCAAACGTCGATCTGGTGCCGGCGATGCGACCCATCACGGTGCAGGATTTGCTGCGTCACACTTCGGGCCTGACCTATGGATTCCTGCCTGGAACGCCCGTGGCGAAAATGTATCAGGAAGCCAATCTGTCCGGCGGCGAGCTGACCAATGCCGATTTCGCCGAAGCCATCGCCAAGCTGCCGCTCGCGGTGCAACCCGGGTCAAGTTGGAACTACAGCCATTCGACGGATGTCCTGGGCCGAGTGGTGGAGGTCGCGTCGGGCAAATCGCTTTACCAGTTCGAAAAGGAGACCATCCTTGATCCGCTCGGCATGAGCGACACCGGTTTTTCCGTTCCGTCCTCAAAGCAGACTTTGATCGCAGAGCCGCTGCCGACCGACAACAAGGTCGTCGGCACTGAACCGGTGAGCAACCCACGGCTTCCGGCCAAATGGGAAGCGGGAGGCCAAGGCATGGTCTCGACTGCTGTCGACTACGCGAAGTTCCTGGAGATGATGCAGAACGGCGGCGCCCTCGATGGCCATCGCATCTTGAGCCCGGCAACGGTCGCGTTCATGACCGCGGACCATTTGGGCCAAATCGGTCCCGGACCAACCGCGTATCTGCCCGGCCCCGGCTACGGGTTCGGACTCGGTTTCGCGGTGCGACGGCAAGCGGGGGTCGCGGTTTATGAGGGCTCGCCAGGGGATTATTACTGGAGCGGCGCCGCCGGCACCACATTCTGGAACGACCCAAAGCAGCATTTGACAGTCGTGTTCATGATGCAGGCGCCGCGCCAGCTGTTCCATTATTCCGCGCTGCTACGAAACATGATCTATGCCGCTTTGACCGGGGCGGAGAAATGATCGGCAATGCCCGCCCTTCAGGGCGGACCAGTTAATACTTCCATTCCCGCCGATACCGGCGTCCCAATCCGGTCAGCACCTCATATCCGATGGTGCCGCTCCAGGCCGCGACGTCGTCGACCGTAACGTCGCCACCGATCACGACGGCATGTGCGCCGCGCCGTACGGTCTCATCCGCCAAGCGGGTGACATCGAAGGCCATCAAGTCCATGGAAATGCGGCCCACCATCGGGCAGCGTTGTCCGCCGATGATGGCGAAGGCGTCGGATTTGCGCCCCGATTCAGCAAGCGTCCGGCTCCCTTTGGGGCCCATTCTGGTGCCGTCCGCCGCGCGCGGATAGCCGTCCCCATAGCCGACCGCCACGATGGCGATCCGCGATGCCCGGGAGGCCGCCCAGGTGGCCCCGTAACCCACCGTCCCGCCACGTGGCACGTCGCGCACCTGCACGATGCGTGCCTTGAGGGTGACAACAGGCTCCATGAGGTTGGGGGTCGCGGACGTCGGATTCACGCCGAACAGCGCGGCGCCGGGGCGCACCATGTCGCAATGCGTGGCGGGCCCGAGAAAAATGCCAGACGAATTGGCGAGCGACGTCGGGGTGCCGCGGAACAGGAAGCGCAGGTTGCGAAACGCTTCGATCTGCCTGGCATTGAGAGGGTGGCTCGGCGTGTCCGCGCAGGCCAGGTGGCTCATGACGAGGGCAATGCCATGACCTGGCATTTTCGCTCGTGTGGTGAATTGCGGCGCCTCGTCGAGCGCGAAGCCGAGCCGGTTCATGCCGGTGTCGAAATGAAGTGCTGCGCCGCCGCCCCAGCTGCTCGAACTCCGATAGGCGTCCCACTCGAGAAACTCTGCGAGAGTACCGATCACCGGCCGGGCGTTGATGTCGGCGAATATCGGAGCGGTTCCGGGGGGGAGGCCGTTGAGCACATAGATCGCGGCGTCAGGCGCCGCGGCGGCCACGGCGGCGCGCACGCGGCGCGCTTCGGCAAGATCGGCAACGAAGAACGTCGCGCATCCGGCTTTGGCCAGCGCGGCCGCCGTCCTGTCAATGCCGCAGCCATAGCCATCGGCCTTGACGACGGCGGCGCAATCTGCGGGAACCACCCGGTTGGCCATCGCCTTCCAATTCTTGACAATCGCGGCAAGATCGATGGTGAGCAGCCCGCCGGTCTCGAGCGCGGGTGGTCCTGAGGACTCGAGTTGCCCCGGTTCAGGCAGCTCGGGAACCGAAGCCGGCGGCTTGGCCGTGACTGGCTGGTCGTGCGCAAGGCTCGGTGCTGTCGGCACCTGCGTGGGGCTTGCGGCCATCCTGCCGTTGACCTTGGCCAGGTCCGGCGCAGGCAAGGTGGACCCTGCGGCAGCGGGTGGCTTTGTGGAGGCGGGCGACGCCTGGCTGAATCTCGCTCTCAATCTGCCGAACGCCAAGGGACCTCTCCGAAATTGCAATCTCACCGGCCCCCGCAGGTCCATCATATGGATGGACCGGATGGCGGGCGCAACCGGAGCGGATGGCGTTGTGTATCGGGTTTGCGGGCCGCTGCCGACCGGCGGTGCGCGAAGCGGCCTTCCGCCCTGGCGCAGCTGCGCGTATGATCGGACAAACGACAATTGGGGAGGAACCGCATGTGCCGCCTGCCGCGAACGCGCGCTCTGTTCGTTTGGCCGGAATATTCCACCGGCAAGGTCTGGCTCGCAATTGGTAAATCCCTCCGTGAAATTCCACGTGAGCTTTGGCCTGGCCGCATCGGCCTTGCGGTTGTCGCGGTTGTTCTGGTGGCCGCGCTGGAATGCTTCGCGGGGATCGCCGCCCGCGCCGCCGAGCGGCCGCCGGTCATGGGGCGCAACGGCGGCGTGTCCGCGGGCCATCCGCTAACCACGGCAGCGGCCTTCGAGATTCTGGCACGCGGCGGCAACGCCTTCGATGCCGGCGTCGCGGCGCTGCTCGTCGGCGGCGTGGTCGAGCAGGACCTCTACAGCCTCGGCGGCGAAGCCCTCGTCCTCGTCTATCCGCGCAGCGCCGGTAAAGTGACCGCGGTCGTCGGGCAGGGGTGGGCGCCGCAGGGCGCCACCATCGACTGGTACACGGCGCGCAACAAGACCCTTGACGGCAAAGGGCTCGATCCGGCGGTCGTGCCGGGCGCGCTTCACGCCGCCCTGACGGTGCTCGAGGAGTGGGGCACCATGAGCTTCGAGACAGTTGCCGCGCGGGCAATCGACTACGCCGAGCATGGATTTCCATTGCGGCCCCGCACGGTCGCGGCGATCGCGCGGAACACCGCATTCATGCAGGACTGGCCGGCCAACCGGAATTATTGGTTCAAGCCAGACGGCTCGGCTTACCGGCCCGGCGACACGATCAGGTTTCCGACCCTGGCGCGCACGCTCAGCCGCATGGTCGAGGCTGAGCGCGCCCACGAGCACGAGGGCCGCAGCGCGGGCATCCTAGCGGCGCGCGATCGTTTCTATAAGGGTGATATCGCCGAGGAGATGGTCGGCTTCCTCAAGCAACATCGAGCGCCATTCGAGCTTGCCGATTTTGCCGAGTTCTTCGCCCGCGTCGAGCCGCCGAGCATGACGACCTATCGCGGCTATGAGGTGTACAAGCACGGCTTCAACGGCCAGGGACCGGCGCTCCTTGAGGCGCTCAACATCTTGGAGAATTTCGACCTGCGGTCGATGAAGCGCAATAGTCCCGAATATCTCCACACCGTGGTTGAGGCCCTCAAGCTCGCCTACGCGGACCGCGATACCTACTACGGCGACCCGGCCTTCGTGCGGGTTCCGGCCGAGGGGCTGCTGTCGAAGGACTATGCCAAGGGGCGCGCGAGGCTGATCGACCCCGATCATGCATCGCGCGCTTTCGTCGCCGGCAATCCGCTTGCGTTCGACAGCGAGGTGAAGCAGTGGCCCTATTGGGTTGCCAACATTACCGAAGTCGGCAAACCCACCGGGCCGCTGCCTGATCCGGAACCGGTTTCCGGCGCCGCGAAGGACACCACCCACATCGCCATTATCGACCGCGACGGCAACATCTTCGATTCAACGCCGAGCGGCGGCTGGATCGGCGGCGCCGTCATCCTTGGCAACACCGGGATCGGCATGAGCGTGCGCGGGGAGCAGTTTTGGCTGGACAAGAGCCGAGCTGCCCAGCTGCGCCCGCGGGCGCGGCCGCGCTATACGCTGACGCCCAGTATCGTGCTGCGCGACGGTCAGCCTTTCATGGCGATCGGTTCGCCGGGCG
>JASHYD010000970.1 GCA_030043175.1 Xanthobacteraceae bacterium
GCGCTGGCGTCCTTTCGCAGACTCAAGAATGCCTCGTACAACGCTTTCGGTGTGAGAAGATGAGCGATTGAGCAGAATTTGCGTTCTGGATCCTCCTTTGCCAGTTCAGCTATTCGACTAAGTTCCATTGGACATACTTTCTCGAGTTCTGTGCCTCGTGTATGTGGCACCGCATCGCAACAGAGCGATGCCGATCATATACACCCATGGAGCTATCTCCAGAGACACCAGAAACAGTCAACATAGTGTTTCCATTCTTGTTACTCACTACGATTGGAAAACGACATAACATCTCGCTTGATAGAACTTGGCTTGCACAACACTCAACCAAAATGGTTCCAATCAAGACGATTACATATCGAAAAAGTTTAGCGGGCGTCATTTTCGTGTCCAATTGCATAAAAAGCGGTTCCTTCCGCGTCCTCCATCACGGGGTGATGAGCTTTTTAAGATCGAAGGGACAATCACGGCGTATCTGAGAGGTATTTAGGGGCACATTCGGGAGCAAGGCGAGGATGCGGTCCGATGACGCCAAATATACTAAGATCCGTGATCTTTGCCAGAATCGTTGGAAACAAACAGAAGGGGCCTGGTGTCGAATTTGTTGCACTGGTCGGAATGTCGCTGACAATCGGCTCTGCGTCGACCAGCGCAGTTGCTATCACAAACGCACCGAAGCGGCCGCGGCGGCGGACGTTCGAGCGTTGGTGCGCATGATGGATAAGGACCCAGAATGGCACGGGTATCGAAGGAAGAGTTCCTGCGATATGGGCGAGATCTTCGATCTGGGGAAGGGACCGGCCGAATCCGACGTATTCTCTACAGGGGGCGCGTTTGCGACGTCTTGTGCCCCGGTCCTGTGGTAATCTTGAGTGATGAAGTGGCAACCGATCGCCACAGGGCCCCTACAACCGTGATCTCGAGCTGGCCGCTATTGATGCTGATTGACCTCACGCGCTCATGTTCCCGTGCCGCCACACCACGGATGGTTGGGTGAAGTCGGGCAGCAAGCAGCTCGTTGAGTGCACGCAACCCATTGGCGGGCATGGTAATCCGAGCCCCATAGGTGTCGACTAAGTCTACCCGTTTCGGGCAATCGCGATCAAAATACGCTCGCGGTACTCACTATGCAGAAGTTGGCTGTCTATCAGGCCATCAAGCGATGCCCGCGCTGTTCCAAGTCCTTGGTGACCATCGCGCTCCATACTGGCGACGAGCGTGAGCGGTGCGGTCCGGTACCGGGCTCCAATCGGTCATGGCCTCTACGCCTGTCAAGAACAATTTGATCCAAAGGTCGTCGAGTGGAATTGACCGCCGTTCCGATAACGCCAAGCCGCCCACAACAGATTCGGCGCCTGAGATCGTGTCATCCACATCCCTCGCGGAGATCGATCTTTCCGGGATGACCGTGAGGCAAGCTCCGAGTCAATGCCCCGGCAGCGCCGATCTCAAGCTTGGCTGAGCACTTAGCCCAGGATCGGCCGTTTGGTCCATGACCGTTCACCGATCGGGGCCTTTTCTTGAGGAGCCGGAGCTTGCTTTGCCTACTAGCTGCGCTCCAACGATCCTGCTTCAAGATCGCTGTCCGAGATTATCCTCACACTTGGGCTTCGTGATATCCTCGGCCCCATCCGTTGGTGGGGCCTTTATTGCCACGGGTTGACTTATCACAATGCTGACAGCCCCGGCTTGCCCGATGATGCTCCCGAGCTTGGTTGAGAGAGGGAGCCCGAAGCAAGCTTTGGTGGCCCACGCCGGATGCGATGGCGTGGGCTGGCTCTCAGTAGCGATTAGGCCTGTGCGGCCCCGACCTCCGGGGCCTACTAAGCGAAGAGATTGGAAGCGACTAAAAAAGAAACACTCCCGACGAAAAAAGAAGCCCGGACCAGTATACTGAGGGAGGTCGGGGGCCAAAGGGAACGGAAGACAAGTCCCCTGTGCTCCGCCCCCCGAGGGAGGATCAAATGTCAAATGATGTCAACAAATCCCTTATCGAGCTTTGGGATGCGGCCACAGCCTTGCACGATTTAATAGAGAAGACCACGTCAATCCTGCCCGGAGAGAAGGCCAAGCCAATCATCGCTGCGATCCAGGCTAACATGTCAATCATCGAGGCCATCGAGGCCCGGTGGGGAGAGCAGATTTGGGAACGGCACCGGAATCGTCGCAAGGAAAGTGACCAACCAACATCCCCGATTGGGTCTCACTGATCGAAGGGCGTGCCGTGCATGCCGAGCGGAATTTCGGCTACATCGAGTTGAATGCAGTACCCTTCCCCTAGCATTTTTGGCCCTTTGGCACAACTTCGGGGGTCGGCAAAGGGCCTACCCCTCTTCGGCTCACTTTTCGCAATAACCTCGCCCAGTCTTGATACTGGATCGTATCCCTCGGATAGAGCAGCCCCCTCAATAGGCTCGAAGGTCGACTAGTAGCAAGAATGTCTGTTATCGGGAGTCAACCACGCGTCTTCGCAGGATCGGCCTTACGCTGCCTCAGCTCGCCTCATCGGTA
>JASHYD010000005.1 GCA_030043175.1 Xanthobacteraceae bacterium
CCATCATGATGATGTGGGGCGTAAGGCGGACCGTGCATTGGCGGGTTTTCGGCGCAAGATTCAGAGTAAGCACCTGGTGGCCTAGCGACCCTGCGCCATTTCGCGATTGCCGATCCTGATTTTGGTCTGCCGAGGATTCGGGTGCTGTGCAATTTCCACAGGCTTTATCAGGCCGGAACGATATTAGCCGTGGTTGAAGACAAGAAAGAGGCCGCTCGCCGTGAGCGAGCGGTGAGCAGGCAATATGCCCGTGAGTTGATAGCGAAGGGCCGAGCTGAGTTGGTCTCTGGTGAGATTCCGTTGGAGTAGGAGCAATATCGAATGCGTAAAGTCCGGTTAGTTTCTGACAGCGCCCTGCATCACGCAGGCGCCGAGCTGCACGTGGCCCCTACCGACGCCGTTGCCGCTCACGCCCTCGACAGCGTGTCTCGCGCGCATGCAGCCGCTCTGATAGCTGACGGTTACGCAGTTGCTGTAGACGAGCCTGTTGTCGCTCCGGTCCCTGAGCCCGAGCCTGCGTTTACCGTTCGCCGCACTGAGTGGAAGCCGGTTCTGCCGCCTTCGCGCAAGCCAGCAGTGGCATATCTGCGTCAACATCGCGGCCAAACGCAACCATCAACTCATGTAGGAGGACCGGACCAATAGACGGGCAACGGCGCAGCGTCCGAGTTGGTCCGTAGCTGTCGTTGAGCAACCGGGCAGGCCGGTGCTTCCGCGCAGCCTCCCAACCTCTGCATGAATCAAACACGGCTTCTTGAGTTGTTGGATCTAACGCGCGCAAGGGGGCCCGTGCGAGCAGCGCAAACCGGCATGAAGCTACACCCGTGCGCGGCGCCTTGCTGCACTCTCTCGCTTCTTGCACTTGCGGACAGAGCGATCGGCTAAGCCCTTTTCCTTGTCTCCTTGATGAAGGCCAATACATTGGCGACGCACTCGTCGGCGTTCGAAGCGGCAATGTGGTAGCCATCGCTCTGCACGACCACCAGCCGGGAATTGGGGATGAGCGTCTGGTACTGCCGCGCCCTTTCCACCGATTGCGCCTGGCCGCGGTCGGCCGTCATCAGCAGGGTCGGCGCTTTGATGCGCTGCAGGACGCCGTCCCGCACAAAGTCTGACTTGGCAACCGCGGTGACCAGACCTTTCGCCGGGATTTCCGGCGTCGTCGCAAACATGCTCGCCCAATAGTCCACCATCTCTTTCGAGACGGACGAGCCAAGCCGGGCGGACTGCGGAGCAAAGGAGGGCGCGGAAATGTTACAGTCCCTTTCCACGAACGGCACATGGACAACCGACAGCGTATGGGTGCGAGCCGGGTAGTCCGCAGCAAACTGCATCGCAATCCCGCCGCCCGACTTGGCGCCGATGATATGGGCGGAGTCAACGCCCGCCTTGTCGAGGACATGCGCCACGAAAGTGGCGAGGCTGGGCAGCGTCCACTCGAAGCCCTCGGGGACTCGAGACCGGCCCAAGCCAGGCAGGTCGGGCCGCAACACGCGAAACTCCTGACCCATGCGCGGCATCCACGCGTACCACACGAGGCTCGATTCGGCGTTGCCGTGGATGAGGACAGCGGTTTCCGGCTTGCGCCAAGGCTCGCCGAACCAGTCCTCGCGGTAGAAGAGATCCTCGGCAGATTCGTTGCTCGACGACGCCCGTTGGGCAATCGCCCGCACGGGGCCGAGTGCATCCGCTGCAGCTGCAACGCCGAGGACGGCTGCGGTGCCCCAACCCAAGTGCAGCATATCTCGGCGAGAACCTGTGACAGCCATGGCTTTCCTCCTGCGCGGTTTTGGGGCAGACCGGCGCTGCCGGCAAATGGTGCGCACCAGCCGGTCCATTGTTGATCCGGTGAAATCGTAAGTGGCGCCGGCTACACCTGTCAAACTCGTGACCGACGCGATCGGAAGTCTTGCGGATGTGAGTGATGATTGGGTCCACGAGATCAAACATGACGGCTACCGAATGATCGTCCACCGGGACGGTCCCACCGTGCGGCTCTCTAGCCGAAATGCCTATGACTGGACCGAGCGACTCGCGGCAATCGCCAACGCCGTGGAATCCATCAAGGCCAAGAGTTTCACGATTGACGGCGAGGCAGTCAGCAGGATGCCCGCTTTGAGCTCGCGCAGCAGCTGCGCCAACGCAGCCGTGCGGTCGAGGAACGGGCTATCGCGCAAAAGACAGCGCGCGCGGCGATGACTCTAAATCGAGCCGACGACCCGAGCGCGCTAATCAGGACGAACGCCACGTGCAGAACGTCGGTTCATGTAGGAGGACCGGACCAATACACTGCTAAAGATGGAGCTTCCGAGTTGGTCTGAAAGTGACCCATCGTCAAGGTCAGGATATGGGTGAAGAAGCTCGATCGCTTCGCCGCAGCCTGGCGCGCCGCCTGCCAGGGCGGCTCGCCGATATCGAGCGCCGAGTGCCAGGCGAAGGCGAGCAGGTTGAGGGCGGCGGCGTCCCTGAAAACAAGCGGGCGACCCGAGCGCGTTGTTCAGGACGAACGAGAACGTCAGCTCGTGTAAGAGGACAGGACCAATAGACGGGCAACGATGCAGCCTGCGATTTGGTCTGGAAGTGACCCATAACGGACTGCCTCAAAAGTGCTTGGTTGTGAACGTCATGGCTGCAACTGTGGGACCGGCATGGCGATCTTCGACTACAAAGCCGTCGTATTATGCGACGAGCGCGGCCGGCACCATCTCCTTCAACGACCGGCGATGCACTTTCCCGGTGGGGCCCTTCGGCAAGTCCGGAAGGAAAACAAATCTCTCAGGCACTTTGTAGTCGGCTAGCCGCTCTTTGGCGAACTCGCGTAACTTTTCCGGATCGGCGTGGCAGCCTTCGCGCAGAACGACAAAAGCGGTGACGATCTCGCCATAAGCAGAATCGGGTTGGCCCACCACGCCCACTTCCCCCACGGCCGGATGCCGATACAGAGCCTCCTCCACTTCCTGCGGCGAAATATTGGAACCAGCGCGAATGATAATCTCCTTCTTCCTGCCCCGGAACCAGTAGTAGCCCTCCGAGTCGCGCAACGCGAGGTCGCCTGTATGCAGCCAGCCGCCTTCAAGCGCGGCACGGGTGGCGTCGGGATCATTCCAATATCCAACGCAGGTGCCGCGGCTGCGCACCAGCAATTCTCCCGTCTCGCCGGCGGGTACGTTCCGTCCTTCGGCGTCCACAATTCGCAATTCAACCCCTTTCCGAGGAACTCCCATAGAGCCGGACCGGATGGCGTCGACGGGATTCATCATGACGGCAACCGACTCGGTCAGGCCGTAAGCCTCCTGCAAGGGAATCCCAAACACTGCCCGGAAACGCTCCTGAAGCGCGAGCGGCACTGCGTCCCCTCCAGCAAAAGCAGCCGACAAAGAGGAAACGTTGCGCGGTGACCGTTCTTGTTCGGCCATGATGAACTGCCAAAGCGCCGGCATGCACGTCGACTGGGAGCACTGAAACCGCTCAATTGTGTTTAGCACGGCTGCGGGCTCGAACTTCGGGAGCAAGATAATGGACTGGCCGAGACGAATCTCAGTCGTCACCCGAAAGAGTGCGGCAGCGTGCATCATTGGAAGCATGCATAGATATCTGCAATCATCGCCAATGCCGAACTTCACCCGCCCCGGCTGCAATATAGCCGACACCTCGGTAAACGTCCGGTGCGTGTGAGTTACGCCCTTCGGCCGGGCTGTAGTGCCGGAGGTATAGAGGAGAACCGCAGGCCGGTCCGGTTCTCCTGTAGGGAGCGCTACCCGATCCACGTCGGAGGTTTTGAGCGTCGGAAGGCTGGAGAAAACCGGACACTTTCCGTGGGCCTGTTTCGCCAAAGGAGTAAGCTCAGGTTCGCTGAAACATATCTTGGCCTCAGAGTGATTCAGAATGTAGTCGATCTCCGCGGGTTTCAACCGGGTGTTTATTGTGACAGCGGTCAGACCGGCCTTGAACAAAGCATAGACGAGCTGGACCGCTTGTATGGAGTTGGTCCAATGGACGGCTACCCGGTCCCCCGGTTGTAGTCCCTGGCCGACGAACCACCTCGCCAAAGCTGTGGTCGACTCGTCCAGCGTCCCGTAGGACATCTCTTCGTCGCCGCAGATCAAAGCGGTCTTTCGCGGGTTCCGCTGCGAATGGCTGTGCAGAGAGTCGCCCAGATTCATGATAACCATCGTGATGCCGGCTGAATAAAAACCGGATTAAACTAAAACTAACTAACTACGTCTTGCAGTGTGGGCCGTTTCGTTCGTTGCTGACCCGGAGCAGTCATGCAGGCGGGTGGCAGGTTGCAAGCGTCGGGGCCGCAGCTATTTCGCTTCACAGGATCCTTTCGGCTCACTCAGCCTTGATCCCGAACTCCTTGATGATGGGCCACCATTTTTCAGCCCCGGCTTCGACCATTCCGCCAAGAGCCTCTGGCGTCTGTTGTTTGCGTGGAAAAACATCAAGCATCAAATCGTCAATGAGCCGCGACCTCACTTCGGGGTCTGCTGTTGCCTCAACGGCCGCCGCATTGAGCGTATCAATGATCTCCTTAGGGGTACCCTTTGGCGCGAAAAACCCGAACCAAGTAGAGTAAGGAATGCTCGGCAGTCCCATCTCAGTGAAGGTCGGGATATTGGGAGCCGCCGCGAGCCGTACCTCGCCGATTACAGCAAGAGCCTTTGTGCTCCCGGATCGCACTAGTGAGATAGCGTCCAGCGGGTCCAGCATGAGGTCGATTTGACCGGCTACAAGGTCCTGCCTTGCCGACGCGACACCGCGATAAGGCACGAGATTAATTCGCGTACCGGTCTCTTTCTGAAACTGCATCGCTACGAGGCGAACTCCAGCCGTAGCAACCCCGAGCGAAGCCATATTGGGGCGGCTCCTCAGCCATTCGACTAGTTCGCGAAGGTCCTTCACGGGCAGGTTTTTCCGTCCGGCAAGAAAAAAGGCCATCGTCCCTAGAGGCACGATTGGGGTGAAATCGTTCAGCACGTCATAGTTCAGTGAATAGAAAGCACCGTTAAGCACATGATTTGACATGTGACCAATTTCAATTGTGTAGCCGTCCGGCCGTGCGCGAGCAACACGACCGGCTCCTATACTGCCGTCAGCTCCGCCTATATTTTCGACGATGACCGGCTGCCCTAGCGGCCCTTTCATCCGCTCGGCCACGATCCGGGCGATAAGGTCGGTGGTGCCGCCGGCGGGAGCCGGCACGATGATGGTAATGGGGTGCGCCGGATAGGTTTGCGCTGTTGCGACTCGCAAAGATGCAGGCGTGGCGACAGCAGCGCCGGCGAATTTCAGGAATGTACGGCGCGAAGGTTTCATGGCTCCCTCTTAAGCGGCTTGCGATTTGCGCGGAATGAACCGACGCACCGGCTTCGTTGTTTTGCCTTTCGTCACGCAACATATCGAGTGCCGCAATACACGACCAATGCTATCATTTTATTGGGATATATCGAATCTGGTAATGGACACTGACCAATGGGGAATGGGACCGAGCGCATCGAGCGTCGCGTTAAGCTGCATGATCTGCGCGTTCTGGTGTCAGTGGTCGAAAGGGGCAGCATGGCGAAGGCCGCCGAAAG
>JASHYD010000971.1 GCA_030043175.1 Xanthobacteraceae bacterium
GTAGCCGGTTTGCACAGCCAAAGCTGCAAGACGTCCCGACATCCAGGTCGTTTAATCCAGATCAAGGCTATCGGCTCATCCGCGTGCTCAAGTCCAAGGCTGGTGGCGGGACGAGACACTCGCCACCGATTTTGGCTGCAGCCCTGCACGATTGATATTGCTCGACCGTGATGGGGCTGGTCTCATGGAGGAGTGTCATGAGCGCGCTGGCGAGCAGCGGGA
This sequence comes from Xanthobacteraceae bacterium, assembly GCA_030043175.1. Next base: position 223 of record JASHYD010000971.1, read on the forward strand.
ACGCAATACAGACAAAGCTATTATGGGCCGCTGTGGCGGGACTCGGTGCGGTTTCATTTGGCATCGTCGCGCTCACCCGCGGCGAGAGCGTGAATGCAGCCTGGCTGGTGGCCGCAGCCGTCTGCGTGTATTTCATTTCTTATCGTTTCTACGCACTCTTCGTCGCCAATAAGGCGCTGGGAGTGGACGCAAACCGGCAAACGCCGGCTTGGCGTCACAACGACGGCCTCGATTACGTGCCGACGAACCGGTACGTGCTCTACGGGCATCATTTCGCGGCTATCGCCGGCGCGGGCCCGCTGGTCGGTCCCGTCCTCGCCGCACAGATGGGGTATCTGCCGGGTACGCTCTGGATTCTGGCCGGCGTCGTCCTCGCCGGTGCGATCCAGGACATGATCGTGCTCTTCCTTTCGACGCGGCGCGACGGCCGCTCGCTCGGCGACATGGTCCGCTCGGAGATGGGGCCGGTCGCCGGAACCATCGCCGGCATCGGCATTTTGCTAATCTGCGTCATCATCCTTGCGGTCCTTGCCCTGGTCGTCGTGAAGGCGCTGGTCGGCAGTCCGTGGGGCACGTTCGCGGTCTTTAGCACGATCCCGATCGCTATCCTGATGGGGATTTACAGCCAGTACATCCGGCCGGGACGCATCGGCGAGATGTCGGTCCTCGGTGCCGTGCTGCTGTTGGCTGCCCTGATCTACGGACGCACCGTCGCAGAAACCGCGGAGCTTGCCGCCTACTTCGATCTGAGCGGCGAGACGCTGGCCTTGACGGTCATTGTCTACGGGTTCGTCGCATCGGTCCTGCCGGTGTGGCTGCTGCTGGCGCCGCGGGACTACCTGTCAACATTCCTGAAGATCGGCACCATCACGCTGCTCGCGATCGGTATCGTCATCGTGCGGCCCGATCTGCAAATGCCGGCCTTCACCAAGTTTGTCGACGGCACCGGGCCAGTGTGGGCTGGCGGCCTGTTCCCGTTCCTGTTTATCACCATCGCCTGCGGCTCGGTGTCGGGCTGGCACGCGCTGATCGCGTCGGGGACGACGCCGAAGATGATCGAGAACGAAAACCAGATCGCGTTCATCGGCTATGGCGCGATGCTGATGGAATCATTCGTCGCCATCATGGCGCTGATCGGCGCCAGCGTGATCCATCCCGGCGTCTATTTTGCCATGAACAGCTCGGCCGGGCTGATTGGCACGACGGCTGACCATGCCGCGCAGGTGATCTCCTCCTGGGGCTTCACCGTGACCCCTGACGTCATCACGCAAATGGCGAAGGACGTGGGCGAGACAACGATCCTGTCCCGCACCGGTGGCGCGCCAACCCTTGCTGTCGGAATGGCGCACATCCTATCCGGCTTCCTGGGCGGTCGCGAGCTGATGGGCATTTGGTATCACTTCGCCATCCTGTTCGAGGCCCTGTTCATCCTGACCACGGTCGATGCCGGCACTCGGGCGCTACGCTTCATGCTCCAGGATCTCATCGGCAACGCCATTCCGGCGTTCAAGGAAACGAAGTCCTGGATCAACAACGTAATCGGCTCGGGGCTCGCGGTGACGCTGTGGGGATACTTCCTTTACGTCGGCGTCATCGATCCCCTCGGCGGCATCTTCACGCTATGGCCGCTGTTTGGCGCCGCAAACCAGATGCTGGCCGCCATCGCGCTGACGCTGTGCACCGTGGTGCTGTTCAAGATGAAGCACGAGCGGTTCGCCTGGGTCACCGCCGTACCGGCGCTGTGGCTGGTGGCAACCACCGTAACGGCCGGCGTGGAGAAGGTGTTCAGCACAAACCCCGATGTCGGCTTCGTCAGCCACGCGCTCCAGTTCGGTAGCGCCGTCGCCGCGGGGCAGGTGCTTGCCCCGGCCAAGACCCTGGAAGAGATGAGCCGCATCATCTTCAATGACTATGTCGATGCGATACTGGCGGCCCTGTTCGTTGCCGTCGTGGTGGCGAGCGTGGTCTACGGCTTCATCAACATCCGCAAGGCGCTCGGCAGCGCCAAAGCCACTGCGATCGAGGTCGGATTGCGCGGCGCGACCGTAGGAGGCGCCAATGTCTGATCGCTCTGATCTCCTTGCGCTGTTCGACCGCTCCGCGGGCGCCCTGCGCGTCACCTATCGCTTCGCAACGCAGACGGCGCGTCTGATGGTCGGCATCCCCGATTACGAGACCTATGTCAGGCACCGCCGGACCGTCCATCCCGGACAAGCGGTTATGACCTACGAGGAGTTCTTCCGGGAGCGCCGCGACGCCCGCTACGCCGTCAGCAAGGGCCGGTTCCGGGCCTGCTGCTGAGGCAAAAGCGCGGGGCTGCGATCAAGCTCCGCGCCCCTTGTCTCATTCTGATTGCGAGGCTTCGACTTCGATGAAGCGCAGCGATATGACGCCTCTGGTGGATCTCACCCATGAGCTGGGCGCAGGTCCCGTCCGCACCCGGCGCCCGGTCTATGTCGATCTGTTGCCGCCCTGTAACAATGCCTGTCCGGCCGGCGAGAACGTCCAGGCTTGGCTCGATCTGGCCCAGGCCGGAAAGTACCGCCAAGCATGGGACGTCCTGATGCGGGACAACCCGCTTCCGGCCATTCACGGCCGCGTGTGCTACCACCCTTGCGAGGCATGCTGCAACCGCGCGGAGCTGGATGCCGCGGTCAGCATTCACGCCGTCGAACGCTTTCTCGGCGATCTTGCCGCCGCAGAGGGCTGGATGCCTCCCATCGACAGGCCGGCCAGTGCCAAGCGGGTGCTGGTAATCGGCGCTGGCCCGAGCGGGCTTTCGGCAGCCTACCATCTGACCCGCCTGGGCCACGCCGTCGAAATCCACGAAGCCGGCCCCGTGCCGGGCGGCATGATGCACTTCGGCATTCCCGCGTACCGGCTGCCGCGCGCCGACCTGATGAGGGAGATCCGCCGCATCGAGCAGATGGGCGTGCGGATCGTCCTCAATCACAAAGTCGAAGACGTGCTCGCCGAAAAGGCGGCCGACAACTTCGATGCGGTGTTCATCGCCATCGGCGCCCATGTCTCGCGACATGTGGACATCCCGGCGCGGGACGCCGCCCGCGTTCTTGACGCGGTGAGCCTGCTTCGCGGTGTCAGCACCGGCGAGGAGCCGCGCCTCGGCCGGCGCGTGGTGATTTACGGCGGCGGCAACACCGCGATGGATGCGGCGCGGACGGCCAAGCGGCTGGGCGCCGAGGAGGCGCTGATCATCTACCACCGAGACCGTGCCCACATGCCGGCGCGCGCCTTCGAGGCGGACGAGGCACTGGAGGAAGGCGTCAAGATCAAGTGGCTGACGAGCATCAAGGAGATCGCAGGCCCATCTCTGACGGTCGAGGTCATGGACCTCGATGCCAACGGGCGGCCGCGGCCAACCGGGCAGGTCGAAAAACTGGAAGCCGATGCCGTGGTACTGGCGCTCGGGCAGCAGACCGACTCGAGCTTCCTTGAGCGCGTGCCCGGAGTCGCCTTCAAGTCCGACGGCACCGTCATCGTCGGCCCGGACATGATGACCGGCTGCCCTGGCATCTTTGCGGGCGGCGATATGGTCCCGAGCGAGCGCACGGTCACCATCGCGGTCGGGCATGGCAAGCACGCCGCCCGCCATATCGACGCTTGGCTGCGCGGCAGCGTTCACGAGGCGCCCCGCAAGCATCCCGTGGTGTCCTTCCCGATGCTCCATCTACCGGTCTTCAGCGACGCGGATCCGTCGTCCCAGAAGACGTTGGCAGTGGCCGAGCGGGCCGAAAGTTTTGCCGAAGTTCTGGCGGGGCTTACGGAGCCGCAGGCGCGGCGGGAGGCGCAGCGCTGTCTGAGCTGCGGCAACTGCTTCGAGTGCGACAACTGCTACGCGGCCTGTCCCGAGCAGGCGATCATCAAGCTCGGTCCTGGTCGACGCTACCGGTACGACTACGCGAAATGTACCGGCTGCGCGGTCTGCTTCGAGCAATGCCCGTGCCACGCCATCGAGATGATTCCAGAGCCGGCGCCGGAAGTTTGAGCTCCGCCGGGAGGAGCGAAGACATGACCAAATTCACAGCGACTATGGATGGCAACACCGCAGTTACCCACGTGGCCTATCGGGTGAACGAAGTGTGCGCGATCTTTCCGATCACCCCATCGTCGACCATGGCAGAGCTGGCGGACGAATGGACCGCCGCGAGGCTGAAGAACATCTGGGGCCAGGTCCCGACCGTCCAGGAGATGCAGAGCGAAGGCGGCGCGGCTGGCGCGGTTCACGGCGCGCTGCAATCGGGCGCGCTGACCACGACGTTCACGGCCTCGCAAGGCCTTATGCTGATGCTGCCCAACATGTTCAAGATCGCGGGGGAGCTGACGTCGACGGTCTTTCACGTCGCCGCCCGTTCCCTCGCCACGCAGGCGCTGTCGATCTTCGGTGACCACTCGGACGTGATGGCGACCCGCACCACCGGTTTCGCGCTGCTTTCTTCAGGCTCGGTGCAGGAGGCCCATGACTCGGCTCTCATCGCCCAGGCGGCGACGCTCGAATCAAGGGTGCCGTTCCTCCACTTCTTCGACGGGTTCCGCACCTCGCACGAGCTCAATACGCTGGAGCTGCTCAGCGACGCGCAGATCCGCGCCATGATCGACGACGAGCTGGTGCATGCGCATCGCGCCCGCGCGCTTGATCCGGAACGTCCATTCGTACGAGGAACAGCGCATAACCCGGACACTTTCTTCCAGGCCCGCGAAACGGTAAACCCGTTCTATGCCCGCACGCCCGGCATCGTGCAGGCCGTGATGGACCGTTTCGCGAAGCTGACGAGCCGGCAATATCGCCTTTTCGAGTACACCGGTCCCGCCGACGTCGAACGCGTCGTGGTTGTGATGGGATCCGGCGCTGACACTGCACGCGGGACTGCTGCGGCCCTACGCGCGCTGGGCGAGAGCGTTGGCGTCCTGCAGGTGCGACTTTACCGACCGTTCGCCGCCGACGCCTTCGTCGCCGCACTTCCGCAAAGCGTGCGCGGCGTCGCCGTGCTGGAGCAGACCAAGGAACCGGGTTCGGCTGGCGAGCCGCTGTACGTCGACGTCGTGACTGCGCTTGCGCAGGCCGTCGGTGCCGGCCGTCGCCGGACGATGCCACACATCGTCGGTGGTCGTTATGGCCTCTCCTCCAAGGACTTCAATCCGTCGATGGCCAAGGCCGTGTTCGACGAGCTTGCCCGGCCTGAGCCAAAGAACAACTTCACCGTCGGCATCATCGACGATGTCAGCCACACCAGCCTGCAGACCGATCCTGGCTTCACGATCGAGGCTCCCGACATCGTCGAGGCAGTTTTCTACGGCCTCGGCGCCGACGGCACCGTGGGGGCAAACAAGCACAGCGTGAAGATCATTGCCGAGGACGCTGGCCTCTATGCGCAGGGCTACTTCGTATACGATTCCCACAAATCCGGTGCTCAGACCGTTTCGCACCTGCGATTTGGGCCGCGGCCGATCCATGCTCCCTACCTAGTCCAGAAGGCCAACTTCGTCGCCTGCCACCAGTTTCACTTCGTCGAACGGATCGACATTTTGCGGCTGGCCGCGCCTGGCGCGACGTTACTTCTCAACAGCCCTTATGGCCCCGGCGATGTGTGGGATCACCTGCCCCGGGGGATGCAGCAACAGATCATCGAGCTCGGGCTGCGCTTCTTCGTCGTTGACGCTTCCAAAGTAGCGCAGGATGTCGGCCTTCGCGGGCGCACCAACACGGTCCTGCAAACCTGCTTCTTCGCGATCTCCGACGTGCTGCCGAAGGACGAGGCCATTCGCCAGATCAAGGAATCGATCAGCAAGAGCTATGGTGATAAGGGCGAGGAAGTCGTCCGCCGCAATTTTCAGGCGGCGGGCGACACGCTCTCGCGGCTGTTCGAGGTAAAAGTCCCGGACAAGGTGACGAGCGCCTGGGACCGGCAGCCACTGGTGCCGCCGACGGCGCCGGAGTTCGTGCGCGAGGTGACCGGCAGGATGTTCGAGGGCCGCGGCGACGAGATCCCGGTCAGCCTGATGCCGATCGACGGCACCTACCCGTCAGGCACCTGCGCATTCGAGAAGCGCAATATCTCGGACCTCGTCGCGACCTGGGAGCCGAATATCTGCATTCAGTGCGGCCAGTGCAGCTTCGTCTGCCCCCATGCCGTCATTCGCGCGAAGTATTATGATGAGGCGCGGCTCGAGGGCGCGCCCGCAACCTTCAAATCGGCCCCGATCAATGTCCGTGGTTTCCCCGCCGTCCGCTTCTCACTGCAGTTCTACCTGGAAGACTGCACCGGATGTGGCCTGTGCACGGAGGCCTGCCCCGCGCACAGTCCGACACAGCCCGGACTTAAGGCTGTCAACCTGCGTGAAAAGCAGCCACTCGTCACGCCGGAACGCGAGAACATCGCGTTCTTCGAAAAGCTGCCGGTCAACGACCGGGCGCGGGTCGATTTTGCCAACGTCCGCGGCGTGCAGTTCCTGGAGCCACTGTTCGAGTTCTCGGGCGCGTGCGCCGGATGCGGCGAGACGCCGTATCTCAAGCTGCTATCGCAGCTGTTCGGCGATCGCATGCAGGTCGCCAACGCAACCGGCTGCTCCTCGATCTATGGGGCCAATCTGCCGGCGACACCGTGGACGAAGAACCACGAAGGCCGCGGCCCAGCTTGGTCGAACTCGCTGTTCGAAGACAACGCCGAGTTCGGCCTCGGCTTCCGCCTCGCGGCCGACAAGCACTTGGAGCTGGCCATGCGGCTGGCGCGCGAGCTCGCTACGAAAGTCGGCGTGGACCTAGTCGAAGCAATCCTAACGGCGCCGCAGGTTCATGAGTCAGAAATCCGCGCGCAGCGGCTGCGCGTTGCCGACGTCATTGAGCGCCTGCAGACGCTGGGCGACGATCCGGCCTCCAAGGCGCTGCTGTCCGTCGTCAATCATCTCGTGCGTCGGAGCATCTGGATCGTCGGCGGCGATGGATGGGCCTATGACATCGGCTACGGCGGCCTTGACCACGTGCTGGCGAGCGCGCGCGATGTCAACGTACTCGTTCTCGACACCGAGGTGTATTCCAACACCGGCGGCCAGTCATCGAAGGCGACCCCGCTCGGGGCCATCGCGAAATTCGCCGCGGCCGGCAAGCGCACCGCGCGTAAGGACCTCGCACTGCAAGCGATTGCATATGGGAACGTCTACGTGGCCCAGGTGGCCATGGGCGCCAACCCGCAGCACACCCTGCTCGCCTTCCGCGAGGCTGAGGCCTATCCGGGACCATCCCTGATCCTCGCCTACTGCCATTGCATTGCCCACGGGTTCGACCTGCAGTCCGGCATGCATCAGCAGGATCTCGCTGTCGCGAGCGGCTACTGGCCGTTGTTCCGCTACGACCCGGCCATGCGGGCGATCGGAGAAAATCCGTTCCGTCTCGACTCGCCGCGGCCCACCATCAAGTTCCGCGATTACGCCTACAACGAACTTCGCTACAAGGCGCTGGCGCAGATCCGCCCCGACGAGGCCGAGCAATTGCTGGCGGCCGGACAGGCGGCAATCGATGAAAAATACCGCAGCTATGAAGAGATGGCCGGCTGGGCATCAACGCGCTTTCATCCGCAAACATCTGCGCACACATAATTCAGGGAGCAAACCGCGATGGACCTTTCCACGAACTACCTCGGCCTCCCCCTGAAGGGTCCGCTGATCGCGTCGTCCTCACCGCTTACGCTCGATGTCGGCAACATCCGCAAGCTTGAAGACTGTGGCGCCGCTGCCGTTGTGCTGCCATCGATCTTCGAGGAGCAGATCGACGAGGAACTGGCGCAGATCGAGCGGTTTACCAACGCCGGCGTCGATAGCTTCGCCGAAGCTCTGTCGTACTTCCCGTCGGCAGCAGCCTATCCTGCCGGTCCACACCGCTATCTCGATGTCATTCGCCAAGCCCGCGAGGCCGTGGACATTCCTGTCATCGCCAGCCTGAACGGCGTCACCAACGCAGGCTGGATCGAATATGCGCGCCTCGCCGAGAACGCCGGTGCTCATGCCATCGAGCTGAATGTGTTCCTTATTCCGGCCGACGTCTTCGAACACGGGCGCGACGTTGAGCAGCGCTATGTCGATATTCTGGCCGCGGTCAAGAAGGTCGTGGACATTCCTGTTGCCATGAAGCTCAGCCCGTATTTCAGCGCGATCGGGAATTTCGTCTGCGAGCTGGACCGCGCCGGCGCCGACGGCTTCGTTTTGTTCAATCGCTTCTACCAACCTGATATCGATATTGTGACATTGCGACTTCAGCGCGGTCTGGAACTCAGCACGCCCGCCGAAATTCGCCTGCCGCTGTTGTGGATTGCCGTCCTATCAGGACAGCTTCGCGCCTCCCTGGCCGCGACGACAGGCATCGATTCCTCGGCTGAAGTGATCAAGTATCTCCTCGCAGGTACCGACGCCGTCATGACGACCTCGGCTTTGCTGCGTCACGGCGTCGGCCATATGAAGGTTCTGCTGGATGAGCTCAAGCAATGGATGGATGCGCGCGGCTTCGACGACATCCGCGACATTCGCGGCCTGATGAGTCAACGGCGGATCAAGGACCCCACGGCATTCGAGTGCGCCAACTACATGCAGATCCTTCAAGGCGCTGGGACAGAGCGCATTTTCCGGGATCGCTGAATAAGGCTTCTCCTCAGGCGCATACTGTCACGTGTTATGCATCATGAGAAAGAAGCCCATATTAATTCACCCTGTCGGCCGTGGTTCCCACTTGTCAAGCCGGCTGGCAACAGGTCGACTTCGCTGATGAAGGGCACCGGATGCCTGTGCAAGATGTTCTTGATGCGTGGTTGAGGTCGGACGTCGACAACTGGACCTGCGGCTAGCCGCGCTTGCGTTGCGTGATATCCCGGCCAGCACCCGGCGCCGCGGATCGATCCTATCGGGTCTCAACAGGATATCGACCGGGAACTCGGATCGATTGTCGCGTTGTGTCCAAAGGTCAAGGTTAGTGCCGGTGCCGAAAAAGCTGTGGACCAAAGTCACCGGTGACGAAGGCGGCGCCCCACCGCACCAACAGGAAATTCATCCGCTATGAAAGCGCTAAGCTCACGGCGGCCTCTTCGAGAGACCCACTAGTTTTCCTCGGAGTCGAGCATCACGATCGACGGCCGCGCACGCGACCACCCAGATCCCTTTCGCCAACATCAACGAGGTTAGTCGAAGGAACCTCACACGTGTTGATAGCGTGTGGGCGCTCCATCGAGTTTTATCGGACCGAGCTTGGCCTTTCCTTGAGATCAACAACACGCCATGATCGGTATATCCTCTACCTGCGTGGCGGCAGCTACGTGGTGGGCTGGCCTGGCCTCTACCATGATTTGACTTCGCGGCTGCATTCTACCTTTCGCCACCATGCTGCGGCTGTCCATTTCATTAACGAGGACCCGCGCCGGCGAGGCTGCAGATATGGCCGACCTTCAGACGAATGTTGCGGTCCGTGATTCCGTGGTGGTAGCTTCGGCGCTCACGCGAAAATTCGGTGATCTGATCGCCGTCGATCGGGTGTCGTTCGCAATCATCAGAGCGAGATTTTCGGCCTGATCGGCCCCAATGGGGCCGGTAAGAGCACGCTCATCAGAATGCTGACCACTTTGCTGCCGCCGACCTCAGGATCGGCGACAATCGCCGGCTACGATGTCGTCCGCCACCCCGCCCATGTGCGACAGCATATCGGTATTCGCGCGCGACCTCACATATTGCGCTTCCGCCGCCAATACGGTGGCGCGCCCCGTGAGGCAGCTGGCTTTCGTTTGCGCAATATCGGTGCCCGTCACCTCGCCGCCTCGGTGGCATATGACTGAGTGGGTCGATAGTGTCGCCGATATTGTCGGCTTATAGCGCCGAAAGCGCCTCCGGCACCTGCTAGTCGGCCTCCCGCGCCACCGCACGCTGCGAATTGACTTGCGGATTATGGTGATATGATTGATCAGCGCGCCATGGAGCGTGTCCGCCCGTATCGTCAGAGCCATCGATAAGTAGATGGCCAACGCTATGCCGCCCGATGTCACCCTCCAAGCAACATCGCCGGTCATATTGTACCCCCCGATGATGTTCAAACCCCAGCCTTGAGCTCCGCCTTCCCTGACGTGGCGTATGTCGTCAACCGCGTCTTGGCCGTGATGTACGATTGTTAATGTTTACGTTGCTTGCGATGAGCGCACGGACGGTGTAAGGTGCCGCCTCCATTTCTTCACTTTTCCGGCGCGGCCTCGGTCGCGCCTTTCTTTTTGGCCCACTGGCACGTAACGCAGTTCAAGTACTCGGGAAGGCAAGTCAGAATCAAGCGGGCCGGAACGGTGTGCGACCACCGGGCCGGCCCTGACCGTAACGACGTGAAACTGGGAAACGCCGTCATGGCCACCCAAAACGTAATTGCACTTAAACACCGGCAAGTCCACTCGCCAAGTCCGCCGCTCAACCCGCGCCACACGCGCCCTTTGCCGGCGGCTCGCGTGCCCGCGGAGAATCCTGATCGCTGCGGCGTTAGACCCAGCGCGTCCTACTAGATCAGCGTTGCGACCCAGCGCCTCCTACATTGGAGTTGCCAGGCCTCTTCCCCATGCATTCGCGCACGTATTCCGTATGGCCGGCTTGGCCGTGTGTCAGACCTTGAGCAACAGCTTGCGACTCGCATTGCTCATACCTGTCAACTAGCGCGGCAGTTCTCTTCTTACTCAGAGCCAAAGCCGGGCCGCTTACTGCAACAGCAAGCGCCGCAAGGATTGCAATTGCCGAAATCCTCATGGTGAATTTCTCCTCCCCTTGTTCGAGTTTCCCGAACAACAACTAATAACTCAACCTTCTCGACTTAGCTGTAGCTTTCCTGCCACACGCTATTAGATACCCAAGCTAAAATATAGCAAATATCTATGTAACTACTCACCCCTTTTGACCTTCTCAACAGC
>JASHYD010000972.1 GCA_030043175.1 Xanthobacteraceae bacterium
ATCGCGCGCAGAGACGCCCTCGCGGTTCGCCGTCTGCAGCATCTTGATGCCGTGCTCGTCGGTTCCGGTTAGAAAATAGACGTCGTAGCCGTCGAGCCGCATGAACCGCGCAATCGCATCGGTCGCGATCGCCTCATATGCGTGGCCGATATGCGGCACGCCGTTGGGATAGGAAATAGCTGTCGTGACGTAGAATCTAGGCTTATCTGCCATGTATCGACAACCCTTGCGCTCCTGACGGCGTGACGTGCCGCAGGGCATTCACTGTCGTGGCGATGTCATTGCCCGGCCTGACCGGGCAATGGCGTATCCACCGGCCGTGGGGTATTAGATCGCCCGGCAAATGCGGGCGGTGACACCCTGTGAGCGGCAACTTAGCCGGAAAATGCCCGGCGATACCTATCAACCACGGGACGCCTCGGCAAGCAAACCGAAGACCGAGAAGACGAAGGGCTTGCGTTCGAGGTTGAACACCTCCACGTCGCGGGCCGACCGGTTGAGGCGCTCCCAAAGGTCGGCCGTGCGGGCCAGTCGCCGAAGGTTGCCGCTCTCTGTATCGAGCCTCCCCGAGAGCCAGTCGCGGACGGCGCCGACAAAGACATCGAAAAGGCCGCGGTCGCGGTCAAGCTCATCGCCAAGGGCATGAAGGACATGCGGATCGGTCGACGGCAGCGCCCTCAACAGCGCCTCCACTTTCTCCCGTAAGGCCAGCATCGGTCCCCCCGCCAGCGCGATGGCGTGAGCAACGCTGCCGCGCGCCGCTGCGGCCGCGGCCACAACGGTCTGATCGTCGGCGCCGAGCGCAACAGAGGCGGCCCTTACGACATCGCCCTGCCCCAACGGCCTCAGCGCCAGTCGGCGGCAGCGCGAGCGGATGGTCGGCAGCAATCGTCCCGGCGCATGGCTCACCAGCAGGAACAAGGACCGCAGCGGCGGTTCCTCCAGCATTTTCAATAGCGCGTTGCAGCCTTCCGGATATTTGAGTTCATCGGCGCTGTCGACGATGCAGATCCGCCAGCCACCCTCGCCTGCGGTGGAACCGAAAAAAGTCATGAGCCGCCGCACCTGGTCGACGGTGATGACCGTGCGCATCTTGCCACTATCGCCGGGAGTGCGCTCAAGCACGAGCAGATCAGGATGGGCATTGACGGCCACCCGTCGGACCGTGCGATTGGCGGCGGCGAGTGTGAGCGAGTCGGGTGGGGCGAGCGATGGATCCGGGTACGAGAGCACGAACCGTGCGATACGATAGGCGAGCGTTGCCTTGCCAATACCGGGTTCGCCTGTGATCAACCAGGCGTGAGGGACGCGCCCGGACCTGTAGACCGCAAGAAACTCGCGCTCGGCGCCGCTATGGCCGAACAGTACGGTCGTTTCCCGCGGCAGCGGCGGATCGCTTTTGTCCTCTGTCGCGGCCCGCCTCATCGCGCGACTTTTTCAAGCGTCAACGGCGCATTTTCCGGGTGCAGTCGTCTACACACGACCTGCAAGATCTCCGCCGCAACGCGCTGCTGCGGCTCCGTCGCATCGATCAGCGCACAGCGCTCTCTTTCCTCGCTGGCGATTGCGCGAAACGCGGCGTTGAGCGCGCGGTGGTAGGCGAGATCCTCCGTCTCGAACCTGTCGGGGCCGGCATCGCCACGCCGCGCGTGCGCCCGTGCAAGGCCGATCTCCGCCGGCAGGTCAAGAATGAACGTCAAGTCGGGCTTGGAAACTCCGACCGTGAGTTTTTCAAGGCCCTTGATGAAGGGCAGGCCGACCTTGCCGACGACACCCTGATAAGCCCTCGTGGAATCAAGGAAGCGGTCGCAAATCACCCATTGTCCCGACCGCAGGGCCGGTCGTATGGCCGCATCAAGATGATCGGCGCGGGCCGCCGCAAACAGCAAGGCCTCCGCATTGGGTCCGAGGCGCTTGGCAGCGCCGGACAACAGCACGTGGCGAATGATCTCGGCCCCGGGCGAGCCGCCGGGTTCCCGGGTCAGCAGGACACCGATGCCCATGCCGCATAGCGCCTTTTTCAGCAGCGCCGCCTGGGTCGACTTGCCGGTGCCTTCGCCGCCCTCGAATGTGATAAATTTCCCGGCCATCTCGTCCTGTTTCGTGGGTCGTGGTTGTAACCCGGGTAACGCGCCAGCAAAACCCGGGACGGCGTTGCCATGTTCACAGCGCGGCCACGGATTTCGCTGCGCTCAATCCGGAGTTCCGCTACAAGCCAGATAGCTTCTTCGGCGCCGACCGGAACAGCCCAATCATCAATTCGGAGGCGGCGTCGAAGGCGCGCCGCGGCAGATCTCCCCGCTCGACGTTCTCGGCGGCGAACAACGGGACTTCTGCCACGACGCGCTCGCCGCGATAGATATCGAGATTGCCGATTGGTTGGCCTTGCTTGACCGGAGCGGACACCGGGCCCCAATAGACGATCTTTGCCGTGAAGCGCTCGGTCGCATTTTTCGGTGACAGCACGCCGATGGGCCCCTCGCCTATCAGCCCCACCGAGCCCGACGCGCCACCGAACAGCTTGGCATAGCCGACGACTTGTCCCGCTGTGAACAGCGGCTTTGGCTCGAAACCCCGATAGCCGAACTCGATGATTTTTTTGGCTTCGTCCGCACGTTCCTTCGCGGTCCTTAGACCGTTGACCACGACGATCAAGCGCGTGCCGTTCTGAACGGTCGAGCCTACAAGGCCATAGCCGCCATCCTGTGTGAACCCGGTCTTCATGCCGTCGGCGCCGAGATTCATGGTGAGCAGCGGATTGCGATTCTGCTGGCGGATTTTGTTCCAGGTGAAGTCGTGCTCCCCATAAATGCTATAGTACTGTGGGTAAGTGCGGATGATATGGCGAGCGAGGCGTGCAAGGTCCCGCACCGTCATCTTCTGCGCCGCGTCAGGCAAGCCGGTCGAGTTGGTGAAATAGGAGCGGGTCAGCCCGAGTTCGCGCGCCCGCTTGTTCATCATCGCCACAAACGCCGTCTCGTTACCGGCAACGCCTTCGGCAAGCGTAATGCAGGCGTCGTTGCCGGACATCACAATCGCTCCCCGCAGCAGGTCTTCGACGCGGACCCGGCTATGAATAGGAGCGAACATACTGGAGGTGTGCGATGGGGCTCCGCCGCGACGCCAGGCGTCCTCGCTCACCATGTACTCATCATCGATCTTGATGCGACCCTGCTTGAGCTCGTTGAACACGACCTCCGTGGTCATCAGCTTGGCCATGCTCGATGGCGGCGCCGGCACATCGGCGCCCTTCTCGAACAGCACGGTGCCGGTCTCGACATCGAGCAGGATGGCATAGGGCGCGGCGGTCTGAAGATCATCCTTCTTGGCGCCGACAAGTCCGATGGCTCCGGGCGCAGCCGCCGCAGAGGCGGCAAGACCCGCGACCGCGAGCATCGCCAACCCGCGTCGCACCCAGGCGCGTTTCCTAAAATGCGCAGGCACAGTTGAACTTCTCGGTTCGAGCGCTCGCCAAAACGCGGACGCCTTCTTGCACCAATATCTTTCGTCTCCGGGCGCGGATTTCAATAGCAAGTGGCCATATGGGAAACAATCGCGCCGGCACATTACGGGGCCGTAATATTGCAGCGATGGATTAAGCGAAGCCACCGCCGCGATGAGCCGGCGGAACCCCCGATTTGGCATGCCCGCTGCCTACCCTGCCCCCACATACGTGGGGTTCGGTCCGCCCTGACCGGCGTCAATACAAGCTGCGGGCATTGGCTGCCGGCGTCAGGGCTGGAACCGCAAAGTCGGCAGTCTGCCTACCGGGTGACCCGGGCGCATAGGCCGAGACCGCTGGGCGGATGGATGCGGCGTTCACGGGCCTATTATCATCGGCGGCAGACTTGACGCCAGTGTCGTTGGTAGCGGCCTGCCCTTCTCCCAGCCCATAAGGTCGCTGCGACGGAAGGGGTATCTTGCGGGGCAGATTGCGCGCCGACGCCAGCACCAAGGACGGCGCCGGCGCCGGCTCGCCCTGGCGCAAAGTGGCGATCAGCATGCCGTCGTCCGACCCGTCAAGCGGTGCCGTGCCGACATATTCAAGTCGCACCGACGCGACCCCGCCCGTGTAGAAGCCAAGCAAGATGGCTGTTTTGACCGACACGTCGATAATGCGATCGGGATGATAAGGGCCCCGATCATTGACCCGCACAATCACGGAGCGGTTATTGGAGAGATTTGTCACCCGCACATAGCTCGGCAGCGGCAGCGTCGCATGTGCCGCCGACACTGAATTCATATCGAAGATCTCGCCATTGGCAGTCTGCCGGCCATGAAAATCCTCGCCGTACCAGGACGCCAGGCCCTCCGCACGGTAGTGCGGGTCTTCAGCCGGCACGTAGGTCTGCCCGCCGATCGAATAGGGAGGGCCAACCCGGTAGAAGCCGCCGCCCTTAGGAATAGGTTCTCCGGGCGCAACCGAGCGTGCACTCGAAGAAACCCCGTAAAGAGGATCGATGATGCCGATTCTATCAACGCCCGAGCAGCCCGCGAGCGTGCACAGGGCGACCAGCGCGCCTAATCGTTTTGTCCAAAGACGTTTGTTGCCCAACAACCCCAACCCCCCGCATTCGCCGGGGCGGGTTGTGGGCCCGCCCTTGATTGCCGCCAGAGGATTCTCTGCGGCCCCTCCCCGATCCTCCCGCATGCGGCGGACGACAGAGACCCGCCTGCAAACGGGGCCCGCCTCGCCCGCGCCAGCAGAGACACCGAAGCTAAGTTGGCTTTGTAAATAAAGCGAAAAGAAGACACTGGTGTGCTCTCGCGCCTTCCGCCGCGACGGATCCACTCGACGGAGGCAAACCGGCGAGTCGAAGAAAGGTCAAAAAAGCAGCAGGGCTCTTGCGCGCCGCGCCCTCACCCCTCCCCTACCCTGTCGAGGTGATGGCATTCACTTACCGGGCCGGGCGGGCGAACTCCGAAGGCACCGTCTCGCTCTGCAGAAACCTCGAAGTAAAAATTCGTTGCGGTTGATCCCAATTTAACTCGAGGTTGGCCGCCGCCGCTCACGCTAGCGGCCCGTTCAGCCACCAAATATGGGATTGCCAAATGGATTCGGCTACCCTAGGTGGTGCTGCCGTTTCATTTTTCGGGCTCGCCCTACCCCACTTTGTCGCAAATTTTTTTGTCGCCTAATTTGCGTGGGGCCCGGTGGTGCCGATGGCGGCCGGTAAGACCGGTCCGCGATTAGTAATTCCAGGCGATCCGGCCCACCGGTTTGCGGAATCGCTTAGGCGGTCGTGAGCTTCATCATTTCAAGCGCGGCACGGCCCAGCATGCCGTAGGGATTGCCGAAGGTCTCACTCATCTCATAGTGATTGTAGCCCTTGCCGACGATCAGCTGGACCGGCTTGCCGGCTGCGGTGAGCGCCGCAGCGAAATCGCGGGTCTGGCGCTGAAACTCCGGCGTCTCCAGGGTGCCGTGGGCCAGAATGAGCGGCGTATGGATATTGTCGATATGGCGCTGGGCGGAAAGCGCCTGCTCCATTTCATCGGTGAATTTCACGTAATTGCCGCGCTTGGAAAGCCTCACCGCCTTGAGGTCGTACATGCCGCTGCCGAGCACGGCGCCCTTTAGGATATCGCGAGGCAGCTGCTGCTTTTCCCATTCCGTGATGACGACGCAGCCGGCGAGGTGGCTGCCAGACGAGCGGCTGCAGAGGTAGATCTCGTTGGCGTTGGCGCCAAACGACGCGGCGTTGCGATAGACCCAGGCAACTGCCCGCCGGCATTGATCCACCATTGGAAAGAGGTCGCCCCCGGTCTCGATCACGTCGTTGAAATCAACCGCGATGAAGTTGGCGCCGGCCTTGACGAATACCTCGGCATAAACCGCGAAATCGGCGGAGCGACCGCCGCGCCAGGCGCCGCCGTGAATGAAGATCATGGTCGGAGCATTGAGCCGCTTGGTCGTGTAGATGTCGACTTTCTCGATATCGGTCGGTCCGTAAGCGACCCGTTCCGGCTTGCCGATCACGGATAGCGCCTTCTCGTTATTGGCCGCCTGCCGCTCGGCGATGTTGCGGGCGTTGAAGGCGTAGACCGCCTGGTCGTAGGCGTTATCGAGTTCTTCCTGGTCGAGGTCGAGCCAGACCAGTGGGCCTTTGGTGCGGGCCGGCGGGGTCGCCTGACACCTTTGCGCTGTCGCGGGGTCGCTTACAAGCGCGAGGCTACCGGCAGCCGTGCCAGCCACGAGCGCACGCCGCGTAAGTTTGACCTCGATTCGTTGGTGGTCTTGCATGATGTCCTCCCGTGGCGCCTCGCAAGTGTCGCGAGCGTTGTTCGAAATTATCATACGCGATGAGCCAATTCAGGGGTCGGCGCTTCGCGGTCCCGCGCAACATCATGCCGCGGCTACGGCCTGACCTCTTCCCGGCCCAACTCGCCGGCAGTTTGCGGCTTGGCTCAGCGCCTCCGGGGCTGCGCACTGTCGGCGTATTCACCCCGCTCTGATATATACTCGATCGATGAGACCCAGCCGTTGGTGGAGCGAGATGCCAGAAATCGTTGACATGAAACAGATCACGCCATCACCGCTGAAGGTCGGCATCATCGGCGGCGGGATCGGCGGGCTCACCGCCGCCCTCGCGTTGCTCAAGCGCGGCATCGATGTCGAGGTCTATGAGCAGTCGAACCTCCTCAAGGAGGTCGGCGCGGGCGTTCAGATCGGTTCAAACGGCACCCGCGTCCTGTTTGCGCTCGGACTGAAGGAGGCGCTGGACCGTGTCCAGGTCGTGCCGGCGCGGCGCGAAATCCGCCACTGGCGCACCGGCGAAACTTGGAACTGGTTCGAGCTTGGTGCGGCATCGGCCGAGCGCTTCGGCACTCCGCACCTCATGCTCCATCGTGGCGACCTCCTCGCCGTTCTGGCAGAGGCTGTACAGGCATTGAAGACGAACGTGGTGACGCTCGCCAAGAGATGCATCGCGGTTGAACAGACGACAGACCATGCCGAACTGCGATTTGCGGATGGCGACGTGCGGAGGTTCCCCTTCGTCATCGGCGCCGATGGCATTCATTCCCAGGTGCGAGCCAGCATGTTCGGCGCTGATCGGCCGGAGTTCACCGGATGCGTGGCCTGGCGCGGTTTGGTGGCGATGGAGCGCCTGCCACCGCGCCTCGCACGCCTGGTTGGAACGAACTGGCTTGGTCCGCTCGGCCATGTGCTGCACTATCCGGTGCGGCGCGGCGAGATGATGAATTTCATCAGCATCATCGAGCGCGACGATTGGCAGGCGGAATCATGGACGATCGAGGGAACAAAAGGCGAGCTTGCCAATGATTTGCGCGGCTGGCATGCCGACGTTCATGCCCTCATCGATGGTCTCGACGCGGCCTATAAGTGGGCGCTGATGGTCCGCGGCCCGATGGCGCGGTGGTCGCGCGGGCGCGTCACGTTGATGGGCGATGCGTGTCATCCAACGCTGCCGTTCCTCGGTCAGGGCGCGGTGATGGCGATCGAGGATGCCTATGTCGTTTCCGCCTGCATAGAGAAGTACTTCGATGATCCGATGATGGCGTTCGTCCGTTACGAAGAAATAAGGCGGGAGCGCACCGCTGCCGTCGTGCGCAAGGCGCACGAAAATCGCAGCCAAATCTTTAGCCCTGCGCTGGCCGACGAAAATGCCGTGGCGATTTCTGTAGCACGTGATTGGCAACAGGCTCGCCTCAGGGAGCGCATGGATTGGCTTTATGCCTATGATGCAACGGCGGTGAATATCTAAAGGCAAGGCGGCAAAGCGCGGATCACATGCTCGCCGGCGGTACCGCGATCGGGCCGTCCGGCCGGCACCGGGCGCCAGCCGACGTTGGCCGCCACCACCGTTGAGGGGCAACCCGGCAACGAGGCGCGTTGCGCGGCGGGATTTGGGAGAGTCGTCCGATGAGTAACCTTGGCACGGCGCCGCGCATTTTGATCCGGGGCGGCCGCGTGTATGACCACGAAGGCGAGGTTCACCAGCCGGCCCAGGCCGACATCCTGATCGCGGGCGAGATGATCGAGCGGGTGGGGCAGAACTTACCGACCGACGACGGTTCCGAAGTCATCGACGCGGCCGGCAAGCTGGTGCTGCCCGGCTTCGTCAACGCGCATTACCATTCGCATGACGTGCTGGCAAAGGGTCTGTTCGAAGAAATGCCGTTCGACATCTGGACCCTGCATTCCAACCCCTCCAACTATGGCCCGCGCTCGCTCGAGGAGGTGCGGTTGCGCACGCTGATCGGCGCGGCCGAGCAGCTGCGCAACGGCATTACGACAGTTCAGGACTTCCTGACTGTGGTGCCGCCGGATGAGGCGATGGTCGATACCGTGCTGTCGGCTTATGAGGAAGCGGGCATCCGTGTCGTGTTTGCGATCGCGGTGCGCGATCGCGCCGCCCTCGATATCGCCGCGTTCATGCCGGCGGATCTGCCGGAAGCCATGCGCAAGCGCGTGGCCGGCTCGGACGGGACCGCCGGGGACGAACTCGACTTCATTGCCGCGCAGATGAAACGGCTCGGTTTGCGCCCGACGCCGCGACTGACCTGGGCTTTGGCGCCGTCCGCGCCGCAACGCTGTTCGCCGGAGCTGCTCGAGGGCGTCGCCGCGTTGTCGCGCCGGTATGATCTGCCTGTTTTTACTCACCTCTACGAGACGCGCATTCAAGCCGCGGCGGCGCGCCGGGGCGTTTCCTCCCTCGTCGAGGTGCTGGCGCGAGCCGGCCTGCTGACCGAAAAGCTCGGCATCGTGCACGGCGTGTGGCTCACTGCACGTGAGATCGCGCAGATCGCAGAGGCGGGCTCCTGCGTCGTTCATAATCCAGTCAGCAACCTCAAGCTCAAGAGCGGCATCGCCCCCATCCTCGACCTGCATCGCGCGGGAGTCGATGTCGCACTCGGCTGCGACAACTACAGTTGCGCCGAAACGCAGAACATCTTTATCGCCATGCGATTGCTTTGCCTGTTGCCGGCCGTCACTGACCCGGAGCCCGGTCCGATCAATGCTGCTTACGCACTAAGGGCGGCCACGCTCGCGGGGGCGCGAGCGGTCGGCTTGTCGAGCGCGATCGGCGCGATCAAATCCGGGATGCGGGCTGATCTGACGATCCTCGATCTTAACGAACCCGCATTCGTGCCATTTAATAGTGCGGCGCGCCAAATCGTGTTTTCGGAGGGCGGACGAGCCGTCGAGACAGTGCTGGTCAACGGGCGTCCTGTCGTCCGCGGCGGCAAGCTGTTGACGATCGATGAGGCGGCGCTTGCGGCGGCAGCCGAGAAAGTCGCGCCGGCGTTCCGCCGCGATGCGCACGCGCTGGCCGTCCGCAACGCCGATCTTGCCGCGCCTCTCTTGAGTGCCGGCCGCAAAGCCTGGAAAGTGCCACTCGGGTTCGAACGCTATATCGGCCGTGGTTCGCGTTAGAAGCGGATCGATGTTACGGAGATCGAACGATGTTTGAGCCAACGCGCTTAGCGCTCGCCTGCTTCGCGGCCATCGCCATGGTGGGTGCGGCATCGGCGCAGAGCTGGCCGACCCGGCCGGTCACCATGGTGGTGCCCTTTGCGGCCGGCAGTTCGACAGACACAGCCGGGCGCCTGCTAGCAGTCGGCATCGCAGAAGCGCTTGGGCAGCAGATCATCGTTGAAAATATCGGCGGCGGCGGCGGCATGACGGGCACGGCACGAGTGGCGAAAGCCACTCCGGACGGATACCAATTCGTATTTGCCAGCGTCGACTCGATGGCCATCGTCCCGGCCATGCACAAGACGCCGCTTTACAACAGCGTCACCGATTTTACCGCGGCCGGATTGGTCGTCGAGCAGCCAATCGTGCTGATCGTGCGCCCCGATCTGCCGGTCAACACGCTGCAGGATTTTGTCGCCTACGCGAAAGCAAACCACGCAAAGATGCAGTTCGGCTCTTCCGGAGTCGGGTCAGGATCGCATT
>JASHYD010000973.1 GCA_030043175.1 Xanthobacteraceae bacterium
AGATAGCGACGACTTTCGGTCCTGCCTGGATACCGAGCTGCGAGAAGTAGGTGCTCAAGTCCGCCGTCCGCTCACCGCCACCGAGTTCGATGATGGCCACGCACTCGCCCTGCCCGGCTCCGGCAGGGAACTTGTAGAGCGACGCGATCTGGAGAGGCGTAAAGGAGGTGGTATTGCCGCCGTCAGCGCGCCAACGCACGTTACCGGGCGGCGGGCGTGTACGGAAATGCGGCTTGGCGGCCGGCCGATCGTCAAGGCCGAGAACGGCCTCGACCACGCCATCCAGTTCGGCCGGCAAGCGCACGGCGCCCACCGGACCGCGATATGAACCGCCCTCATATTCGAATCGCTGCAGGTCGACCCCAAACGCGGAGTTGAACTGTGCCGCTGCACCCGACAGCACGACGGTGCGCCTGCCAGCGTGCTCCTGCACAACGGCGAGCCCATGTGTCTCGGCGAATTTTCTGATCGCGGCAATGTCGGTGGTATCTGCGCCGAACTGGTCTTCGAATTGTTCGCGGCTCATGTGATCGCCGGCGCTCTCTCGTCGAGCGAGCTTTTGGACGCGCTCGGTGAGCACCGCGGCATTGCGCCGGCGCAGCAGGACGCTGACCTCGAGCCTCTCGGCTGGATCGGCCTTGCCTACCGGCTTCGCCCCAGGCAATGGTTGGCGCTCGCTGCCTTTAAGTATATGCCGGGTATGTTGACGTCGGGCCATGCTGGCTACTCCCGTTGATGGCGAACACCGGCGGGCACTCTAGTGGTCTCTCGTTCCCATCAGCGTGATTGATCTCACACCGACGATCCGATTCTATGTGGTCGTCCCGCTTCGATTTTTGCCGAGCGCAGCCGATGCCAGGCCGGACCGGAGCGTAGTTTACGCATCCGATAGCTTGCCTCTCGCGCTTATCAGCGCGGCGCCTCAGCCGTGTTGGCTGAGAGATGCCACATCGCGCAAGCTCGACTGCTCGCGTTACTCTCGACGCACCTTGACGGCCGTTCAGGGATAGCACAACCGACGGCGCCCCGAAACGGTCGCGGCTGGCGGCATATTGCCATTTCATCAGCGTCCGGAATAACATTCCATAGGATATATGGCAGCGTGCGACTCGCTCGCGAGTCGTTCCTGACCGGATCCGGTCGCAGATGTTCAAGCAACTCATGCCACGCCTGCCGGCGAGTGCTTTTGACTCCGAGGCAGTGGGTTACCAGGCCATCGCCCAAACGGGACTGGCTACGTTGAGGTTTAGGACCGACGTTGCAAATGCTTCCTTAAGTTCGGACCTCGCGAAGGCGAAGCGCAGACAAGCGGGGACAGGAACGAAACGAGCCTCGCTCAAACGCCGGTACGCAACTTTCCCGAGGGGTGATGCACCCGCGTCGCAAGATGTGCGTTGCGCCACTAGGCCCTTACGGGGTGCCCAGGGAGCGGCCCTTAGCAAGCCACTCCCGCTTTCCTCCCCGCACTTGAAGGCGGGGGTATCCAGCGGGGTTTTTTCGATGAGGCGCAGTGAGCATCGGATCATCACGACGCACGTTGGCTCTCTCTCCCGCCCTCCAGATCTGCTCGCGCTGAACGCGGCGCGGACCGCCGAGGCCGTGGATGCAGCGGCTCACGGAAACGGCCTCGCCGCCGCCGTCACGGATGTGGTGAAGAAGCAGGGCGAGGTCGGCATTGATATCCCCAATGACGGCGAGTTCGGAAAGCCGATGAGCATGGCTTACGACTACGGCGCCTGGTGGAATTACGCTTTTGAGCGGTTGGCGGGTTTCGCTGCGCCCGACTCCTTCCCCGAGACCGAGCACAAAAAATCGACGGTCGCCGAGCTCTCACTCACGAGCTTCGCTTGCCGCCGCGATTGGGAAAAATTCAGCGAGTTCTATCAAGACCCGACAAGCGGGCTCATCGGCAGCGCGCCCGCACGCCGGCAGCGACGACCGGTCTGCATCGGCCCGATCAGCTACAAGGGCCACGCCCGGACGCAGGCCGATATTGCCAACCTCAAGAGAGGGCTGGCGGCCGCCGGCATCGCCGAGGGCTTCATGACCGCAGTCGCACCGGCCAGCTTCGCACGTGGTGAGGACTTCCACTACAAAAACGAGGAAGACTTCGTGGCCGCCACAGCCGAGGCGATGCGCGAAGAGTATAGGACGATCATCGATGCGGGTCTCGTTCTGCAGATCGACGATCCGAGCCTTCCGGATAACTGGGACATGATCAATCCCCAGCCACCGCTCGACGAATTCAAGAAATTCTCGCGCGTACGCATCGATGCGCTTAACTACGCACTTCGCGGCTTGCCCGAGGATCGTATTCGCTATCATATCTGCTGGGGCAGCTGGCACGGCCCGCACACCTCTGACATCGCGCTCTCTGACATCGTCGACCTGGTACTGGCTGTTCGCGCGCAAGGTTACTCAGTCGAAGCAGCCAATGTACGCCACGAGCACGAATGGCGCGTGTGGCGCGACGTGACACTTCCGGACGGCAAGATCCTTATCCCGGGTGTGGTCAGTCACGCCACCAATGTGGTCGAACATCCCCGCTTGGTTGCGGATCGGATCAAGCGCTTTGCCGAGATTGTCGGCCGCGAGAACGTGATTGCCAGTACCGATTGCGGGCTCGGCGGGCGTATCCACCCGCAAATCGCATGGGCAAAGTTGGCAGCGCTCGCTGACGGTGCGAAGCTCGCGACAATCGAGCTGTGGCCGTGAGGCGATATCGAACGTATTGATCTGGTGACAAAACTCTCGACGTTAACCGGGTAGTGGAAGCGTCTTCGCACACACGACGGAAAGACGATGAAGAACCGAATGACACACTCGGCCTGCGTTACCGCGCTAGCGCTTTTCGCGTGCCTCGATGCCGCACAAGCAAGTGCCGCCGATTTACTCAAATTGGCCGCCGGCCAACGCGAGATTTGGCATGGTGCGCCCGCCGCCCTCGGTCAACGAGCAGGTATCTTCAAGAAGCACAATCTCGAATTGGAACTGCTGTTTACCAGCGGTGCCGGAGAGACAATCCAAGCCGTTGTTTCCGGCAGCGTGGACATCGGTGTGGGCGCCGGTGCTCTCGGTGTGATGGGCGCCTACGCGAGAGGCGCCACCATCCGTGTTATTGGCGCGGAGTCTACTGGCGACGATGCGTACTGGTTTGTGCCTGCGCAGTCTCCGGTCAGGTCAATGGCTGATATGAAAGGCCGCACGATCGGCTATTCGACCACGGGTTCGTCCACGCATGCATCTGTTCTTGGTCTCATTGACTTGTACAAGGTCGAGGCAAAGCCGACCGCGACAGGAGGATTTCCTGCAACATATACCCAGGTTATGAGCGGTCAGATCGACGCAGGATGGTCGGCCCCACCTTATGCGATGCAGGCTCTGCGCCGAGGCGAGATACGCGTCATTGCGCGATCAATTGAACTTCCGCTGATCAAAGATCACACCATTCGCACGATCATCGCCAACAAGCCGAGCCTCGAGCGTAACCCAGATCTCTATCGGCGATTCATGCAGGCTTACAAAGAGACCATCAACTGGATGTATTCAGACGACGAGGCGCTGACAATTTATGCCGAATTTGCGAACATAAGCATGGAAGATGCACGCCACATTCGTGACGAATTCGACCCGAAGGACATGATAATCCCTGATCGCGTTGTTGGTCTTGAGGACCTCGTGGCCGACGCCCTTAGGTTCAAATTCTTGTCTCGACCACTGACTGAGCTGCAATTGCGGGAACTCGTACAAATTCCAAAATGATGAATGCAGTTGTCCCTTCGCGCCCGCAAGGAAACGACTCTGCTGTGTCGGGCAAAGGCCAACCGTGCGAGCAACCCATCCCACCGATGAGGGAGCACAGCTCGGCCCTGGCGACGGTCGATGTCCCGGCGTCCACATGACCGTATCGAGACGCCGGCCCGCGCGCTCCGACCTGGATCGGCGAATCGCTCGGATCGAGACGGCCATTAAACCAAGCCGCCGCCACGACGCTCGCCCACGACCAGGCGCTGACTCGTGGATGAGAAAGCCGAAGGCGCAGCGTGACCGCCAAGGGCGCAGCGGTGGTGTTGGAAGCGGCGCCGATCCAGTATGTGGCCGCCGTCGTCAACGTAACCGATCCCGAGGTAGCGATCGGTGGCTGGTGCTGACGCTGAGCTTGGGTTCTCATAAGCGATATTCTGGAGGAGCTTCACATGCTCACAACTATCAGCTTCGTGATGCTAGCCTTGATCGCTTGGATTGCTCATAGCGGCAACAAGAGAGAGCGTCGATTTCATGACCTGGGGTCGGACGAGAACATCCGCGAAGTCACTCTGCACATTCAGCAGGATTTGAAGTTGGTTGCGTTCCTGTTGGCCGGCATTTTGGTCATGCTTGGCATCCTGGGCGACATTCTCAGCCGACATTAACCCGCCATAACTTTCCGGACGTAAAGGAGCTATGCTGTCGGTCCAACTGTCACCCAATGCGTTTCACCGGCTTGATGCCAAAACCCGCGAAGGCAAATTTTTCTTCGGGCGAGTGCGCGTCGGTTGATGTTGACGTGATTTTTCGAGGCTATACGTCCTGTGAAGACTCTGCAGGAGCGCGCGCTGGCCAATATTTTTTGTGTGCAAGACAGGGTGGGTTCGTGATGTTTCGTGCTGCTGCGACCAAGACCACGCGGGTCGTGAGCCGACAAAGAGTCCGGCAGCCGGCCGATTTTTAAGAAACCGGCACGGACCAGCCGACTAAGCTGCTACTTCCCTCAACTGCTCATGCAAGACGCGAGGAATGACCAGCTTTTTCGGCCGCTCAGATCCTGATCCTTCGACTGCTTCTGACAGTTGGCCCATTTATCTATTTCCTTTTCCCACTTGGCCTTTGCACGATTCCACTGCTTGGTTGTCCATTGGGAAACATCGCCGATCTTGGACGAGACCGATGGCGGGGTCATGCAAGAGGCGAGGAATGACCAGCTCTCTCGGCCACTCAGGTTCTGATCCTTCGACTGCTTCTGACAGTCGGCCCATTTTTCTGTTTCCTTCTCCCACTTGGACTTCGCACGATTCCATCGCTGGGTTGTCCATTGGCTGACATCGTCGACCTTGGACGAGGCTGACGGGGGCGTCATGCAAGACGCGAGGAATGACCAGCTCTTTCGGCCAGTCAGGCCCTGATCCTTCGACTGCCTCTGACACTCGGCCCAGTCCTGTGTTTCCTTTTCCCACTCGGCCTTGGCGCGATTCCATTGCTGGGTTGTCCATTGGCTGACATCGTCGACCTTGGACGATATGGTCGAGGAGGGCGTCGTTGTCTGCGCGAGCGCGACTTGCGAAGTGGCTACTCCAAGAATTGCAGCGGCGGCGAGCGCGAATCGAACGAATGACATCTAGCGATCTCCCTGAAGCGCCGTTCCTGAGGTTGAGCAGAGACGCCCCGGATCTCGGTCTGGAAGGGGACGCTCCCATCCGGCGGCGTCTGGTCGGAGCCGAAAGGCAGCTAATGACCGGAGGCCGATATGCCAAGCTCCTCGGCCTCCGCCAGCGCGCTATAATGCTCCGACATTCGCGAATAGCGGTTTCGCATTTCCGATGAGGGTGCGCATAGCGCGGCAATGGCGCGACACTCCTGTGCCAGGTCACGGCAACGTTCTGCTCGATACAATGGATTGAGCATGATACCTCCGTGAAAGTAAAGACGGCGTCCGATCGCATGTCGGCCACCGGGCAGAACAGACAATTCTGGTGGATAAGTGCTTGTTCCGGCTG
>JASHYD010000974.1 GCA_030043175.1 Xanthobacteraceae bacterium
CACGGAAATCCAGGACAGGCTTTCAACCGCTGCAGGTCGGGCTTAAGGGGATGGAGAACGAACCTCAATCGCCAAGCCCTTTGGAGAGCACATTTTTGTCGTCGCGCATCGCGTCGTCATTTTGGGCGCCACCTGCTCACCGCGACTTCTCATAAATCTCCCGTCCGATCAGCATGCGGCGGATTTCGCTGGTGCCGGCGCCGATCTCGTAGAGCTTGGCATCGCGCAGCAGCCGGCCGGCCGGGAATTCGTTGATGTAGCCGTTGCCGCCGAGGCACTGGATCGTCTCCAGCGCCATCCACGTCGCCCGCTCGGCGGCGTAGAGAATAGCTCCGGCGGCGTCCTCGCGGGTGACACGGCCGTCATCGCAGGCGCGCGCCACGGCGTAGACATAGGCCTTGGCGGCATTGGCGGCCACATACATGTCGGCGAGCTTGGCCTGGATCAGCTGAAATTGTCCGATGGGCTGGCCGAATTGCTGTCGCTCGTGCACATAAGGGATGACGAGATCGAGGCACGCCTGCATGATGCCGAGCGGGCCGCCCGCGAGCACCAGGCGCTCATAGTCGAGCCCTGACATCAGGACGTTGACGCCGTTGCCGACCGCGCCCAGCACATTCTCGGCCGGTACCTCGCAATCGGTGAACACCAGTTCGCAAGTGTCGGAGCCTCGCATGCCGAGCTTGTCGAGCTTCTGCGCTGGCGCAAATCCCGCAAATCCTTTCTCGACAATGAAGGCCGTGATGCCGCGCGCGCCGGCATCGCGGTCGGTCTTGGCGTAGACCACGAGCGTATCGGCGACCGGGCCATTGGTGATCCACATCTTGGATCCGTTGAGAATGTAGCGGTCACCCTTGCGTTCCGCGTGAGTGCGCATCGAAACCACGTCGGAGCCCGCCCCCGACTCCGACATGGCGAGCGCGCCGACATGGGCACCGGAGATCAGCCCGGGTAGGTGGCGCGATTTTTGCTGCGCAGTGCCGTTACGCCTGATCTGGTTGACGCACAGGTTCGAATGGGCGCCGTAGGACAACCCGACCGATGCGGATGCACGCGACACCTCTTCCATGGCGACGCAATGGGCGAGGTAGCCCATGCCGGTGCCGCCCCATTCCTCCTCGACCGTGATGCCGAGCAGCCCGAGCTCACCCATTTGCGGCCACAGGTCACGCGGAAACGTATTGCTGCGGTCGATCTCGGCGGCGCGCGGCGCGATGCGATCGCGCGCGAAAGCAAGAACCGATTGGCGGAGACGGTCGAGATCCTCGCCGAGAGCGAAATCGAAACCCGTCCAGGTGTTGCGGATCAGAGCCACGGATTGATCACCTCTCGCTCACAACCGGCAAAGTCAGCCGCGTTGCGGGTTGCGACCTCGGTACCGCGTGACCTCGCAATGGCGGCAATCCCCCGTCCGGTTCGGATATCGGGGCGCCCGGACCGGCGTCGCATACAACGTCCGTGCAGTCTCGTGCACTATCGGGCTCGCGGCAACAAGGCGATTCCCTACACAAGCTGCGGTCCACTAATCGCCGTCGTGAAAACCGCTGTGATGGGCTGCGATCGCATCCTCCATCAACAGGTTTTGATGGCAGGAGCGCCTCCGCATCATCATCGGCATTTTGATGATGGCCTGAAGCGCAAGTCGCCCCGGCATGCGGCTCAATCATTGCAATCATATTAGTCGGAGCCAGCTGGCCCGCAAGTTTTGACGATTTGGCCTCGGACGATTTAGCTCTGGGCGATTTAGCGGGACGCGACCACAGATCGCCAGCCGGCACCCACCGATTTGCGGCGTGGCACGGTTTTTTAAGGAAGCTGCGGCGACGCGAGATTTGCTTTTCTCGCCGGCACGCCATAGACGGACCAAGCCCCGATTGTCGTTGCGGCGGCGTCGTGCGGCAAATCGTCTCCGCTCCGTAAGCCCTGCAAAAAACGATGTCCGTCTTAAAGCCCGCTTTGCTAGCGTTCGTGCTTGCTGCTCGACCAGCGGTGGCTCAAACGGCGCCGCAGCCCTGTCCCGGTAACCCGGATGCCCTCTCGATCTCGCGCGTCATTGCGGTCGATGCCGCAACGCCGCCGCGCGTCGGCCGCAAGCAGTTTCCTGCCACCCTACCGCTCGCCGACCGGGAGGTCGTGCTGACCTTCGACGACGGCCCGTGGCCCGGCACCACCTCCGCGGTGCTCGATGCGCTGAGGCGGGAATGCGTGCGCGCGACGTTCTTCCTCGTTGGCCGCAATGCCGCCGACCATCCGGAGCTGGCTAGGCGCGAGCTTGCAGAGGGCCACACAGTTGCCCACCACAGCTTTCGGCATCCGCAGCTCGATCGGATGAGTCCGCAAGCCGCCGAGGCGGAAATCGACCGCGGCTTTGCGGCTGTCGATACGGTGCTCTACGGCCATGGGACCAAACAGCCGCAAACACCCTTCTTCCGCTTCCCCGGCTTTGCTTCGACGCCATATCTGCTCAACCGCCTGGCAGCCCGACATATCACGGTATTCGGCGCCGATCTGTGGGCCGGCGATTGGAGGACGATGTCGCCCAACCGCGAGCTTGACCAGGTGCTCGACCGGCTGCGAGCGGCCCAAGGCGGAATTGTCCTGTTTCACGATACAAAGCGGCAAACCGCCGTCATGTTGCCAGCTTTCTTGCGTCATCTGAAGACGGAGGGTTATAAGGTCGTACACGTTGTCGCGCCGGCGCCCTGAGAAACCCCGGCTCGTGAACTCGACTTGTGAAACTCAACTTATAAAATAAATGTCCAAACGATTTCTTGTTCGCCGCGTTGAAGTCAACGAACGGTTAGTGCGGCGTCCGGGGGCGGGTGGCGAGCCCCGCGGCTGGGGAAATAACGGGTAAGATGCGTACAAGTACGATGCGTGACGCGGTGCTGGCCATTGGGGCTTTATGTGGGTTGATATGTCTCGGGCCAACGCTCGCCACAGCCGCCGAATGCCCAGGTAATCCCGATGCGCTCGGCACCAGCCGGACCCTTGTGGTTGATCCCGCTGAGCACCCGCGGCTTGGCTCGATGCAATACCACGAGAGCCTGCCGCTCGAAGACCATGAGATCGTGATCACCTTCGACGACGGCCCTTTGCCGCCCCGCTCAACCCAAGTGCTGGACATCCTCGAACACGAATGCGTGAAGGCGACCTTCTTTTTGATCGGCAAAATGGCGCGCAATTTTCCCGAGACGGTGCGCCGCATCCGCGATGCCGGCCACACCATCGGGACTCACAGCTACAGTCATCCGCTGACCTTTCACAGGATGTCGCTGGAGCGGGCGGAATTTGAGATCAACCAAGGCATCGCCGCAGTCTCGGCCGCGCTCGGCGATGGCACCGGACCGGCGCCGTTCTTCCGCGTTCCCGGCCTGTTGCGCGCCGAGCCGGTCGAGCACTATCTCGCTTCCCTGGGCCTGCAGGTTTGGAGTGCCGATTTCCTTGCCGATGATTGGCTAAGAATCGGCCCCGCGCAGGTGTATTGGCGGGCCTTGCAGCGGATCGAGGCCAACCGCAAAGGGATTTTACTGCTTCATGACATCCAGGCTAAGACCGTAGAGGCCCTCCCCTATCTGCTGCGTGAGTTGAAGCGACGCGGATACCGGGTCGTCCACGTTGTACCGGCGACCCCCGACCGCCCCAAGACCGCGACCGATCCGGGGCAATGGGTGATGCACGCACGTCTCTCGCCGCGGTCGCCGATTTTCATGGAAACCGAGCCAGAACTGCCGGTGCCGAGCCCAGCAAGCTTCGGCCTTGAGGCGACGTCCAATTCATTTTCATTGCCGCAGGGAATTCCGTTCGTTCACGGTCCGGCGCGGGCGGCCCGCGCGCTGCTCACCAACGGTCATGATTCGTTATCGCGGATTTCCCCGTGGCCGCGCGGTCTTGAGGCGATACCCGATGCGCCGAACGTGTCTGCGCGACCCCAATTACCGGCACCGAGTCTGCAAGGCTTAGACTCCGCGAGCGATAATCCGAATCCATGGATCACGCGCAGGGCGTCAATTGACGTGGCAGCGGAAGCGAAGGGCGCCGTGGCGGTGGATGACATTCAGCGACTCCTGGAGTCGCTGCCTGACGAGAACCCGCCTCCCGTTGACGATCACCACAAAATTCCCCAACCCTTCGATCCCTCGCCCACCGAAGACGCCACCAGCGGGCCAATGTCGCCGCGCGGACCGCTCGTCAACGCCGTCCTGCCGCACGGGGCGTTCCCCTAGTTCAGTGGCCGATCCGCGATCTTTTCGCCTGGTGTTGGGTCTCCACGCCCGCCTCCAGCATGTCGTCCAGCCAATGGCCCGCGCGGGCAGCCTTGGTGGCAAGGTAGCGACGGTTTTCGGGGTTGATTTCCGTATGCAGCGCGATGCGCGCACAGACCTCGACGCCGCCTTCCAACAAGGCGTCGAGCTTGTCGGGATTGTTCGTCAACAATTGAACGCGGTTTGCCCCGATCATCTTGAGCATCCGCGCCGCGACACCGTAATTGCGCTCGTCGTCGTCGAAGCCGAGCATCATGTTGGCGTCCATGGTGTCGAGCCCGTTGTCCTGGAGCGTGTAGGCGCGCATCTTGTTCGCAAGCCCAAGGCCGCGCCCCTCCTGCTCCAGATAAAGTACGATGCCGCCGCCGGCTTCCGACAATTGCGCCATCGCCAGCTTGAGCTGCGCCCCGCAATCGCACCGCCGCGATCCGAAGACGTCGCCAGTGAGGCAGGCCGAATGCACGCGCACATTGACGGGCTTCGAAAAGTCGGGTTCGCCGAGGATGATAGCGAGCGGGCTTGATCCGACCGCATCGCGAAACACGCAGAACCGTGCCGTGACGCCGTCCGGCAACGGAATCCGCGCTTCGCTGACGATCTCCAACGTGTCGAGTATTTTGTCGTTGACGTGAGCCAAGGCGGCCGCGTGCACCATGATCATCGGCGCCAAGCTGGCGGGCGCAACTGCATTGGCATCGGCAACCAGAAGCGCCGGAAATCGCTGCGCCAGCTTGGCAAGATCAATCGCCCGCCTTCCGGTTGCCCCCGCCATCCCGGCCGCGTTTCGACGTTCGCAATGCAGTCCGACCGCGAGAGACCAAATTGTGTCGCGGGTATCGGCTGCCGCGACGGCGATCAGCACGGGCCCCGCCACTTCCAAACCAATTACCCGCGCCCGCCGCTTGGTGACGAGAAGGCGCGGCACGACTGGCGCGCATAGGGCCTTGAACGCGCACCACGTGGTCTCGGTGAGACCGTCCACCGGCAATGCCACGATCTTCTCGTCGGCATCCGCAATGACGAGCGGCCGGCCGGCCTGAAATTCACCAATGCCGCGCTGCACTGCAATATCGTCTGCCGTGCCGAACGGGCCGAGCCCCTTTGGCGTGTTTTCCGATTGCATTTCGCCCCACCACGCTGGCAACGCGAGAACTACTGGTGCAAAACCACAACACTTGCCGTGAGTTTCTTAGTCCTCCCCGCGTCGCAAAGCTATGCTGTTTTTTTCGCGCTTGCCAGTTTCAAACGAGTCCGGAACCGACTATCAATCCGCGGCAAATTTCAGGCAGATCGTTCGCGCCTGTAGCCATCCGTCCCTTGCCCGCAAGCAGGCAGGTCAGGTGGCCGGCGGACGCGGTTGATCGAGCCGCCAACAGCTGGGATGTTTCATGCGCGTGGCGATGATCGGCGCTGGATATGTTGGGCTTGTGTCCGGCGCATGCTTTGCGGATTTCGGTCACCACGTCACCTGCGTTGATAAGGACGGGGACAGGATCGCACGGCTCCGCAAGGGTGAAATGCCCATTTTCGAGCCGGACCTTGACCGCCTCGTGGTGGGGAACACGCGGGAGAAGCGGCTTGATTTCACGACCGACCTCGCTCAACCGGTTGCCGAGGCCGATGCCGTATTCATCGCGGTCGGCACGCCATCGCGCCGCGGCGACGGCCATGCCGACCTGTCCTACGTGCACGCCGCGGCAGCGGAGATCGCCGCGGCCCTCACCGGGTTTACCGTGGTGATTACAAAATCCACCGTGCCGGTGGGTACCGGTGACGAGGTCGAACGCATCATCCGGGAGATCCGTCCGGATGCCGACGCCGCGGTGGTGTCAAACCCGGAATTCCTACGCGAGGGCGCGGTGATCGTGGATTTCAAGCACCCGGACCGCATCGTCGTCGGCACCGATGATGAACGTGCGCGCAGGGTGATGGCGGAACTCTACCGGCCGCTCTATCTCAACCAGGCACCTATTCTCTACACCAGTCGCCGTACG